>JAOUHH010000304.1 GCA_029865195.1 Desulfobulbaceae bacterium | reverse complement strand
GGTGCCATCCTGATAAGTTGTCACATTGATTTATAAACTCCACCCAACCTCAAACACCCCGGGAATGCCCTTGAGCCAACAACGTATCCTGGTGACCGGCGCCGCCGGCTTCATCGGCTATCATCTGATTGAAAAGCTTCTTGCCGGCGATGTCCAGGTCGTCGGCGTCGATAACTTCAACGATTACTACGATCCTGCCCTCAAGCGCGCGCGCCAGGACCGACTGCTGCGCCATGCCGCCTACACCCCGGTGGAGATGAATATCGCCGACCGTAACGCCACTGCCAAGCTCTTTGCCGACAACCGGTTTGATGCAGTGGTCAATCTGGCCGCCCAGGCCGGGGTGCGCTATTCCCTTAAAAACCCCGCCTCCTACGTCGACACCAACCTGGTCGGTTTTGCCAATATCCTCGAAGGCTGCCGCCACGCCAAGGTGGGCCATCTGGTCTTCGCCTCGTCAAGCTCGGTCTACGGGGCCAACACCAAGACCCCCTTTTCCGTCCACGACAACGTCGACCACCCGGTATCCCTCTACGCGGCGAGCAAAAAGGCCAACGAACTGATGGCCCACTCCTACAGCCATCTCTATGGGCTGCCCTGCACCGGCCTGCGCTTTTTCACCGTCTACGGACCCTGGGGACGGCCGGACATGGCGTATTTTTTGTTCACCAAGGCGATCCTGGCCGGCAAGCCCATCGACATCTTCAACCACGGCAAGATGAAACGCGATTTCACCTACATCGACGACATCGTCGATGGGGTGCTGGGTGTCATCCAACAGGTGCCCGCCGCCGACCCGGACTGGAACGGCGACAATCCCGACCCGGCCACCAGCTATTGCCCCTACCGCATCTACAACATCGGCAACAACCAACAGGTGGAGCTGATGCGCTTTATCGAGGTGCTGGAAGAGGCGCTGGGCAAAAAGGCGGAGAAAAATTTCCTGCCCATGCAGAACGGCGATGTCCGGGCCACCCACGCCAACATCGACGACCTCGCCAAGGCCGTAGGCTTCGCCCCGAAAACCAGCATCGAAGACGGCCTGCGCACATTCGTCGACTGGTACCGGCAATACTACCAAGTGTAAGAAACTGAAAAGGATAAAGGAATATGAAGATCACCATCATCGGCAGCGGCTATGTCGGCCTCGTCACCGGTGCCTGCCTCTCGGAGTTCGGCCACCATGTTATCTGCATGGACAAGGATGCGGCCAAGATCCAGGCCCTTGAAAAAGGCATTATCCCCATCTACGAGCCTGGCCTTACCGAACTGGTGGTCAAGAACGCGGCCGCCGGCCGGCTTTCTTTCACCACCGATCTGGCTGCAGCCGTGCCCCAGGCCGATGCGGTATTCCTGGCCGTGGGCACCCCCAGCCAGCGCCGGGGTAACGGCTACGCCGACCTGACCTATGTCTATGAAGCCGCCCGGGAGGTCGCCTCGGTGCTGCAGGGCTACACGGTGGTGATCGACAAGAGCACGGTGCCGGTAGGCACCGCCCGGCAGGTGGCGCGCATTATCTCCGAGGTCAACCCGACAGCGGATTTCGATGTGGTCTCCAATCCGGAATTCTTGCGCGAGGGGGCGGCCCTCAAGGACTTCATGCACCCTGACCGCGTGGTGATAGGCGTTGACTCCGACCGCGCCGCCGCCCTGGTCAAGGAGATCTACAACCCGCTCTATCTGCTGGAGACGCCTTTTATCGTCACCACCCCGGAAACCGCGGAACTGACCAAGTATGCCGCCAACGCCTTTTTGGCCGTCAAGATCAGCTTTATCAACGAGATGGCAAACCTCTGCGAGGCGGTGGAGGCTAACGTAGTCGACCTGGCCCGTGGCATGGGGCTTGATGGCCGGATCGGCAAGAAGTTCCTCCATCCTGGCCCGGGCTACGGCGGCTCCTGCTTCCCCAAGGACACCTTGGCGTTGATGCGGATTGCCCAGGAACAGGGCTGCGCGGTACGGCTGGTGGAGGCGGCGGTGGAGGTAAATGCCGCCCAGAAGGCGCGAATGGTAAAAAAGATTCGTGACGGCCTGAGCGGCAACCTTGCCGGCAAGGTGATCGCCGTCCTCGGCTTGACCTTTAAGCCGGAGACCGACGACATGCGCGACGCCCCGTCGCTAACCATCCTCCCGGCCCTGCTGGAAAAAGGAGCCCGCCTCAAGGTGCATGATCCGCAGGGGCTTACCGAAGCGGCCAAACTCCTGCCTGAATGCGAGGTCGCCACCGATGCCTACGATGCCTGCCAAGACGCCGACGCGGTTATCCTGATGACCGAATGGAACCAATACCGCGCCCTCGACCTCGCCCGCATCAAGGCATCCATGCGCGACAATCCGATCCTCATCGACCTGCGCAACGTCTATCAACCGGAGCAGGCGAAGGAAAAAGGCTTCCGCTACGTGGGTGTCGGCCGCAACTGAACGCGGCTGAAACGCCTACGAGCAAATCCGCACATGGCAACTCAGCATGCTGCGGCCTTGAATGGGCATAGGGGCAACTCCAAACGTACCGGCCTCTCCTTCTGCCTTTCTGTCACCAAAACCTTCGCTATATCGCCGATGAAGGCGCCTCCCTGCGGCGTGACCAGAAGAATAATCATTGACACACCAATGGAGCTTTGCTTATTGTTTTGCCTATCACCTAAATTGTGTCAAGGTTGGTTGGCGCATCCATGCCTGACAACCTACGACACCTCATCTTTTTTCAGGAGGACACATGAAAATTTTTCTGACCACCGTTATGCTGTTGCTCATCTCCGCCGGGATTGCCATGGCGGGTGCGCTCAACATCAACACCGCCACCGCCGCACAACTGGAAAGCCTCTCCGGCATCGGTGCCGCCAAGGCCCAGACCCTTGT
>JAOUHH010000303.1 GCA_029865195.1 Desulfobulbaceae bacterium | reverse complement strand
CCACCGACAACTCGTTTATTTCGTTTCCGGCCGCAGGTGCGGGAAGAGGATGACGTCGCGGATGGAGGGCGAATCGGTCAGCAGCATCACCAGCCGGTCGATGCCGATGCCCTCGCCGGCCGCCGGCGGCATCCCGTATTCAAGGGCGCGGACATAGTCTTCGTCCAGCACCGGAAAGATCTCGTCGTCGTCGCCGCGCTCGTTGATCTGCCGCTCGAACCGTTGTTTCTGATCCACCGGGTCGTTCAGCTCGCTGAAGGCGTTGGCGATCTCCCGACCGGTGACGAAGAGCTCGAAGCGGTCGGTCACCTCCGGATTCTTTTCGTTGCGCCGGGCGAGAGGGGAAACCTCGGTGGGGTACTCGGTGACAAAGGTGGGGTTGATGAGCTTTTCCTCCACCAGCAGTTCGAACAACTCGGTCTTGGCCTTGCCGACCCCGGCCTGGGGCTGGAGCTTGATGCCCTTTTCGCGGGCGAGGGCCATCACCTTGTCCGGGTCGGCGAGGGTCTCGGGGGCGATGCCTGCCACCTCCACCAGCGCCTCTTCGATGGTGTAGCGCTTCCAGGGCGGCGAGAGGTCAACCTCCTGGCCGTTGTAGGTGATGACCATGGAGCCGGTGACCTCGGCGGCGATCCATGAGATCATCTCCTCGGTGAGATCCATCAGTTCGTGGTAGGTGGCATAGGCCTGATAGAATTCAAGCATGGTGAATTCGGGATTGTGGCGGGTGGAGAGGCCTTCGTTGCGGAAGTTGCGGTTGATCTCGAAGACCCGCTCAAAGCCGCCCACCAGCAGCCGCTTGAGGTATAGCTCCGGGGCGATGCGCAGGTAGAGGTCCATGCCCAGGGCGTTGTGGTGGGTCTGGAAGGGCTTGGCGGTGGCGCCGCCGGCAATGGGCTGCATCATCGGGGTTTCAACCTCCATGAAGCCGCGATTGACCAGGAAATCCCGCACCAGGCGGATAATCTCCACCCGCTTGCGGAAGGTGTCGCGCACCTCGGGGTTGACGATCAGGTCGACATAGCGCTGCCGGTAGCGGGTTTCCACATCGGTAAGGCCGTGGAATTTCTCCGGCAGGGGGCGCAGCGATTTGGTGACGGGCACAACCTTGTCGGCGTGGATGGTCAACTCATCGGTCTTGGTCTTGAAGAGCCAGCCGGTAACGCCGACGATATCGCCGATATCCAGCTTCTTGAAGATGGTGTACTGCTCGTCGCCCACCGAGTCGCGTTGCACATAGACCTGCATCCGGCCGGATTCGTCCTGGATGTGCATGAACGACGCCTTGCCGAATTTGCGCATCGCCAGGATGCGGCCGGCCACCTTAACCTGATGGACGCCGGGGGCGGTATCGGCGGTGACGCGGTCGGCCATCGGCAGGATCTCGCCGATGCGATGAGTGGGGGTGAAGCTGTTGCCGTAGAGGGCAACGCCAAGTTCCGCCAGATCGTCGGCTTTCTGGCGGCGCTGTTTGAGTACCTGGTTTAATTCACTCATGATTGATCCATTTGGTTGTTTATCACGGCGCCTGGGCGCATGCGAGTTTATTGGTCTTGCGGGTAACGCTGGCGCAGGACGGCGGAGACGTCTCTGGTCAGTTCCAGAACCCGCTTGGCGAGAGCAAAGGAGAGGGAGCCGGTGCCGCAACTGGGGGTGATCAGGGTCTGGCCGAGGAGGGCGGCCCGGTCCCAGCGGCTGTCGGCAAGAAGGTCGGCATGTGCTTCCCAGAGCGCCACCAGCGAGTCGGTATTCTCGGCGAGGATCTGTTCCTCCGCCGCGGTCGGCACCCCGCCCCAGGCGATGATGCCGCCCCGGTCGAGAAAGGCATGCACCTTCCCCTTCGAGGTGGCGAGGCGGTCGAAGTAGGCGTGGGCGTCAAAACTCAAGATGTCGAGGGGCAGCGACAGCATGAATTCCCAGTCGGTGTTGGCGCAGACATGGATGCCGGCATAGCCGCCGGCCTGCTGGATGGCCTCGATCACCTCGGTCAGGTCCTGGCCGATGGCGTCGAGCGAGATGCTGATGAAGGAGGAGGAGCCCAGTCCGGCCAGGGCCGGCTCATCGATGAAGACGATGGCCGGCAACCCTGTTTCCCGTAAAAAGCGGACTTGCCAGGCGGCCTTGGCGGCCAGGGCCTTGACCGCCATTTCGCGGATGGTCGGGTCGTAATAACCCAGCCGGTTGGCGGCATCCTTGAGGCCGGTGAGCAGGGTGAATGGGCCGGTTATCTGCCCCTTGACCGCCCGGATGCCGGTTTTGTCGGCAATCTGTTCTTTCAGTCGGTAAAGCCCGCCGCACCGCGCTTCGCTCACCGCGAAGCGTGAGCCGGCAAGCGTGGCCGGATCTTCGCAGATCGCCAGGTATTCTTCATAGAAAGCGAGCAGGTCGGCCTCGAAGTTTTCCGTGGCCGGGTCGAAGTAGGTGCGGTCGTTGTTGTCGATGATGCCGGGCATCCCTTCGATGAACTGGCGCATCATCCCCTCGAGCGGATTGCCGGGCAGTTGCGGCCAGAGCGGGATGGCCGGGGTGTGGGAGAAGATCATCTCCAGCCCCTGGTGGTGGTCGGATACCGGCAGGCTGCCGATCAGGGTCCCCTGGCCGCAGGCCTTGAAGGGGGGGCGGGATATCTCGTTGGTGGCGTCGGTTGTCATCGCTCTCGGTCGTTTGTTTTCATTAAAGGCGGTCTGCGCGTATCGGCATGGTGATGGATACGGAAGCGTCGTCCCGCCATGCGGGTGGTGCTGAAATCCATGGTGGCCGGACGGGAGAAACGTTATGGATTTATGCCGATATTCTGGCCTACTAGCTAGCAGGGTTATGGTGAGATGTCAACGATTTTGAGATGCCTTGAGCAGGGGCC
>JAOUHH010000302.1 GCA_029865195.1 Desulfobulbaceae bacterium | reverse complement strand
CGTCTTCGGGCGGCGCGGCCATGTGGTAGCCGTCGCCGGAGAGTCCGTAGCCGACCATCTCGGCGTAGATCTTTGCCCCGCGCGCCTTGGCGTGCTCAAGCTCCTCAAGGATCAGGATGCCGGCGCCTTCGGAGATGATGAAGCCGTCCCGGTCGCGGTCGAAGGGACGCGACGCCTTGGTCGGCTCGTCGTTGCGGCGGGAGAGGGCCTTCATGGAGTTGAAGCCGCCCACCGCCAGGGGGCAGATCACCGATTCGGAGCCGCCGGTGATCACCACGTCGGCGTCGCCGCGGGCAACGGAACGAAACGCCTCGCCCACCGCGTGGGTGCCGGCGGCGCAGGCGGTGCAGGTAGCCAGGTTCGGCCCCTTGGTCTTGTAGATGATGGAGATCTGGCCCGCGCCCATGTTGGGGATGACCATGGGGATAAAAAACGGCGTGATCCGCCGCGGCCCCTTTTCCTGACAAACCTGATGGTATTTCTCGATGGTGGGCAGGCCACCCAGGCC
The DNA here is from genome assembly GCA_029865195.1 of Desulfobulbaceae bacterium. Classification (GTDB taxonomy): domain Bacteria; phylum Desulfobacterota; class Desulfobulbia; order Desulfobulbales; family UBA5123; genus UBA5123. Next base: position 2,364 of record JAOUHH010000302.1, on the reverse strand, counting down.
GGTGCCGGTGATGGAGCCGACCCTGGTGGCGTTTTCCTCGGTGACGGTGAAATTGGCATCCTGCAAAGCCATGCCGGCGGCGGCCACCGCGTACTGGACAAACAGCTCAAGGTTCTTGGCGACCTTCTTCTCCATGAACACTTCGGGATCAAAATCCTTCACCTCGGCGGCGATCTTGACATCATAATCGCTGGTATCGAAGCGGGTGATGATATCCACGCCGCTCCGGCCGGAACAAATGCCTTCCCATGTCTTATCGACACCGGTCCCCAGCGGGGTCACCAGGCCGACACCTGTCACCACAACTCGTCTGTTCACCGTTAATCACCTCGTTGCAACACGCACCGTTGCAGAATTGGTCAATGGTGAGGAGCGGTGGAACCGCATCCGCCTGATCACCCAATACCACCGGGCAGGCCCTGCGTTCCTACCATCCCCACAGAATAACAAGCCCCCTCCGGCGGTTCTGACGGCTGCCGCGGGGGCAGCCGTTAAACTCTGGGAGGGGGACAATACCGACAACTTCAAGCCGGAAACAAGACAGCTACTTGCTGTCTGCGTATTCCCGCTTACAGGGATTTGATATGATCAATCGCGCCCTGAACGGTGGTGATCTTCTCGGCCAGCTCATCGGGGATCTCGGTATCGAAGGCCTCTTCCATGGCCATGATCAACTCGACCAGATCCAGGGAATCGGCACCAAGATCGTCGACAAAGGATGCCTTGGGCACAACCTTCTCACGATCAACACTCAGCTGCTCAACGATGATATCAATAAGCTTCTCTTCTACGGACATATTTTCTCTCCCTCTTTTTTCCGGCCGTCGGCCGTTTTTTATAAATGCGCTATCGAGTATCCGCTGGGTGAGGCCAACGGATCAACCCATAAACATTCCACCATTGACATGAATAACCTGCCCCGTCACATACCGAGCCTCATCGGAGGCAAGATAGGCGACGGCGCCGGCGATATCCTCGGGTGCACCGAGAAGCCCCATGGGGATCTCGGAGAGCACCTTGTTCTTCACCTCATCCGACAGCTCATCGGTCATATCGGTGACGATATACCCGGGGGCGACGGCGTTCACCGTGACCCCGCGGGAAGCAAGCTCACGGGCGGCCGACTTGGTGAGGCCCATCAGGCCGGCCTTGGCGGCGGCGTAGTTGGCCTGACCGGCGTTGCCGGCAAAACCGATCACCGAGGTGATGTTGATGATCCGGCCGCCACGCTGCTTCATCATCGGCCGGTAGGCAGCCCTGATGCTGTTGAAGGCGCCTTTCAGGTTGGTATTGAGCACCTGATCCCAGTCCTCATCCTTCATCTTGAGGAGAAGACCGTCACGGGTGATCCCGGCATTGTTGACCAGAATATCAATACGACCGCAGTCAGCCAACAATTTTTTGAAGGCCTCCTGCACCTCGGTCGCATCGCCGATGTCAAACCGGATGGTAAAGGCGTCGCCACCGGCGGCCTTGATGGCCGCCACGGTATCGTCGGCGGCATCGGGACGGCTCACATAATTTACCGCCACCCGGGCGCCGAGGGCGGCAAGCTTCAAGCAAACGGCACGGCCGATGCCACGGCTGCCGCCGGTCACCAGGGCGATTTTTCCACTCAGATCCATTATCCTTTCCTCTCGTTCAGCTTGGCGGTCAATTTCGGCAGAATCTCGAAAACATCGCCCACCAACCCGTAGGTGGCGACATCAAAGATCGGCGCGTGCGGATCCTTGTTGATGGCGACGATGGTCTCGGCCGACTGCATACCGATTACATGCTGGATGGCGCCGGAGATCCCGGCGGCGACATACAGTTTGGGGGCCACGGTCTTGCCGGTCTGGCCGACCTGATGGGGATAGCCCACCCAGCCCGCATCCACCGCCGCCCGTGAGGCACCCACGGCGCCGCCCAGGGCGTCGGCAAGATCCCGGACCAACTGGAACCCTTTCTCGCCGTCAAGGCCGCGGCCGCCGGCAACGACGATCTCCGCTTCGGTGATATTGGCCTGCTCGCTTTCGGCAACCACGGACTCGACCACCCGCACCCGCGACCGCAACCGCTCGGCGGCCGGGCTGACCGCGACAATCTCGCCTTGCCGCGCATCATCGCGGCTCAGGGGTTTCATCACCAGCGGCCGGACGGTGGCCATCTGCGGCCGGGTGTCCGGGCAGACGATGGTGGCCATGATGTTGCCGCCAAAGGCAGGCCGGGTCTGCAAGAGCGCCCCGTCTTCGGCGCGGATGGCAAGATCGGTGCAATCGGCGGTGAGCCCGGCGCCCAAGATGGTAGCGACCCGGGGGATCACCGAACGGCCGATGGCGGTAGCGCCGGCCAGGACGATCTCGGGCCGGTGCTCGCGGATCA
>JAOUHH010000301.1 GCA_029865195.1 Desulfobulbaceae bacterium | reverse complement strand
TCAACAGGAAACTGTGCCCACTGCCATGAGCAGCATGCCAGCGTCAGTGGTTCTTCGACCGGGGAACCCTTACCCACCGGCGGGCCGGACAGCTATCTCGGCATGGAAATAGAGCAGGATTTATGTTTGCATTGCCACGGACGTGGTGGAAATACCCCGCTCGACAAGCCGGATGACATAAAAATCGATATTGAAAAAAATTATGGGCATGGTCCTTTGACCCTGTCCACGCCATCCCCCATGGAAGAAACCGGGGTACACCGGGCCAGAGAGACATCGGTGACCGCGATCAGCACCGACCCTCACGTTGAGTGTACCGATTGCCACAACCCTCACGTGGCCCGAAAACTGGCCACCCGCAGCAAGGGAAGCAACGCCATCAGCAACCCCAACCCCCTGGAAGGGGTCAGCGGCATCGACTTTGACATCTATCCGACCTGGAGTGCAGCCGGGACCCCTAATGTCGGGGGGTATTCGACAGCGGATAAGGAATACAAGATCTGCTTCAAATGCCACTCCAGTGCCAACTCCAACCTGGCGTCCTGGGACAACCCGGCAGGCGGCCCTCTGGAATGGACCGATGTCGCCAAGGAGTTCAACCCCGCCAACAAATCCTTTCACCCGGTGATCACCGGCCTGGGTAGCGGAAGCAGCAACTCGACACCACTTGCCACTGCACAGATGAAGGCTGCCTGGCAAAACGTGGGCACCCAGACCATGTACTGCTCGGACTGTCACGCAGGGGAAGCCGCGACCGGCCCGCACGGGTCCTCGGTGCGATGGATGCTGGCCGGCCCCAACAAGGCGTGGCCCTTCACCCAAGCCCAATACAACGGAGCCAGCCCCAGTCCGGCCGTCTACAGAACGTTGGATGAATGGAATACCAACAAAGACACTGCCAACGGGACGTTTTGCAACAACTGTCACGCGCTCAGCACCTCCGGAGCCGATAACGAGGCCCACAACCCCTTTCAGCATTCAAACACCAGATGTGTTGACTGCCACATTCGAATCCCGCACGGCGGCAAGGTTTCCCGACTGATCGCCGCCGACAACAACGCCACCTTCACCAACCTTCCCGCCCGCTATACCGCGGACGGCAACGGCCATAATGCCTTTGGCGGAACAGCGCCGATAGTGAGAAAATTCACCAAAGCACCCAACCGCTCTGCATACGCAAGAGAAAGCTGCTATGTCCCTTCATGCGCCTACCACGGCAGCGCTGGCTACGGCAACGAATCCTGGTAAAAACTGCTATCCCGGGTGACAAAAAACCGCGGCTGCCCTTTGCCCGCAACCCTATTCACTAGCTCCTATCTCACGACAACGCATTTAGTTTGACCCCAACGACAAGTCATGGAAAGATGAAAGGCAACAGTAACTCATCCTTCCCACCAACTTACAGTCGCGGGAGTCAAAGACCATGAAGCTGCCCACCGCTGAACAGATGCGCACCCTCGATGCCGTGGCGATCAAGCGTTTCGGCATCCCCTCCATCGTCCTCATGGAAAACGCCGGCCGTGGCGCCGTCGACACCCTGATCAACCACCTCGGCGATCCGGCCGGGCAGGTGGTGTCGATCTTTGTCGGGCCGGGCAACAACGGCGGCGACGGCCTGGTGATCGCCCGCCACCTGCATCAGAAGGGGGCGCGGCCGCAGGTCTTCCTGCTCGCCAAGGCCGACAAGCTCACCGGCGACGCCGCCATCAATCTCGCCATCGTTCAGAAATTGCCGGTGCCGGTCTATCCGCTGCTGAAGGCAGACGATCTGGCAGAGATCGAGGAGCTGCTGATCGCCAGCTGGGCGGTGGTGGACGCCATCTTCGGCACCGGCCTGAAGCGGGAGGTGAAGGGCCATTTCGCCGAGGCGATCAAGCGGATCAACCGGCTGCCCTGCCCGGTGCTGGCGGTGGACGTGCCCTCGGGCCTCGACAGCGACTCCGGCCAGCCCCTCGGCTTCTGCGTGCAGGCGGACTTTACCGCCACCTTGGGCCTTGCCAAGCCCGGCCTGGTCCTGCATCAGCCGGGGAGCCAGTTTGTCGGCGACCTGGCGGTGATCGATATCGGCATCCCGCCCCAGGCGGTGGACGAGGCCGCCATCCAGACCGAACTCCTCACCCGGCAGGTGGTGGCGAACTGGCTGGCGCCCCGCAAGCCCACCGCCCACAAGGGCACCTTCGGCCACCTGCTGGTGGCGGCGGGCTCCACCGGCAAAACCGGTGCCGCCGCCCTCTGCGCCATGGGCGGCCTGCGCGGCGGCGCGGGCCTGGTTACCCTGGCGGTGCCGCACAACCTCAACCCCATCCTCGAAACCCTGGTCGTCGAGGCGATGACCATCCCCCTTGCCAAGTCAACGGATCATCTGGCCGAGAGCGATTACAAGGCCATCAAACACGCCATGGCCGACAAGCAGGCGATGGCGGTGGGGCCGGGGCTCGGCTGCGACAAGGAAACGGTCAAGCTGGTACGGAAGCTCTACCGGGAAACCGAGATCCCGATGGTCATCGACGCCGACGGCCTCAACTGCCTGGCCATGGACACCGGTATCCTCAAGAAGGCCTCGGGGCCGCGCATCCTCACCCCCCATCCCGGCGAGATGGCCCGCCTCACCGGCCTTTCCACCGCCCACATCCAGGCGAACCGGTTGCAGGTGGCCTCTGATTTCGCCAAGAAGCATCACCTCTTCCTGGTCCTCAAGGGGGCCGGCACGGTGATCGCCGCCCCGGACGGCGAGATCGCGGTCAACACCACCGGCAACCCCGGCATGGCGAGCGGCGGGGTGGGCGACGTGCTCACCGGCCTGATCGGCGGCCTCCTCGCCCAGGGGCTCTCCCCCTGGCAGGCGGCCTGCCTCGGCGTTTACGCCCACGGCC
>JAOUHH010000079.1 GCA_029865195.1 Desulfobulbaceae bacterium | reverse complement strand
GCGACGGCATGGAGCTGACCGGCAAAGGGTTCGAGCATGATATGAAAACCGGCTCCTACTCGGTGGGCGGCCGGGTCAAGGTTGTGCTCCGGTAGGAAAACATCGATAAACAGGAAGGAACACGGTCATGGCAATAAAAGATATTCCCCTGCGGGAGCGGATCATCCTGGCGCTGGACGTCGATTCGCCTGAGAAGGCCAAGGAACTGGTCCGGCGGACCGAATCGCATCTCGGGTACTACAAGGTTGGTTTGCAACTGTTCATGGCCGGTTGGTTCGACACCGTTGACTGGCTGGTGGCCAGGGGCCACAAGGTGATGCTCGACCTCAAGTTCTTCGATATCCCGGAAACCGTCAAGCTGGCCGTGGCCCAGATTCGTAACCACGGGGTGAGTCTGGCTACCATCCACGGCAACGATGCGATCATCCGGGCCGCGCTGACGGAAAAAGGCGATCTGCAACTGTTGGCGGTGACGGTTCTCACCAGCTTCGGCGAGGAGGATCTGCGGGCGATGGGCATGACCCAGTCCATCGAGGATCTGGTTTACTACCGCGCCAAGCGCGCCTTGGAACTGGGCTGTGACGGCGTCGTCTCCTCGGGGCTTGAGGCCGGCCGCCTGCGCGACGGCCTGGGTGACAAGCTCCTGCTGGTGACCCCCGGCATCCGCCCCGGCGCCAACGTCATGGACGAAACCGACGACCAGACCCGGGTGATGACCGCCGGCCGCGCCATTGCCAACGGCGCCGATCACGTGGTGGTGGGCCGTCCCATCGCCAAGGCCGCCGATCCCATTGCGGTGATCGCGGCCATGCAGCGCGATATAGAGCTATCCCTGCGCTAATTTCGCCATTCTCCTTATTGGCTCAGGATGACGATGACCATGCTTGTGCATTCCCTCAATATCGGGCGGCCGCAGCCGGAGAATTTTCACGGCAAGGAGGTGGTTTCCGGCATCTGCAAGCAGCCGGTGGCCGGGCCCCTTGCCCTCACCTTTACCGGCTTTGCCGGCGACGGGGTCGCCGACCACAAGCATCATGGCGGCACCGACAAGGCGGTCTGTGCGTACAGCGGCGAGCATTACGGTCACTGGCAGGCAGTGCTCGGCATCTCCATGCCGCCGGCCGCCTTTGGCGAGAATCTCACCCTCCTCGGTCTGGCCGAGGGGGATCTCTGCATCGGTGACTCCTTCCGGCTCGGCAGTGCCGTGGTGCAGGTGAGTCAGCCCCGGCAGCCGTGTAAAACCTTGGCCGCCCGCTTTGGCCGGGCCGACTTCGTCAAGCTGGTGGTGGATGCCGGGAAAACCGGCTGGTATTTCCGGGTGCTGGAGGAAGGGGTGGTCGCGTCCGGCGACCGGTTGACGCCACTTGCCGAGGACCCGTTACGGGTGACGGTGGCCGAGGCCAACCGCATCTTTCATCACGACCGTCGCAACCTGGCCGGCATCGAGCGGGTGCTGGCGGTGGCGGCCCTTTCCGCGTCATGGCAACAGTCATTCCGTGAGTTGCTACAAAAATGCGGGAAGGCCGATTGATTTCCCTCTCATCCGGACGGCGTCCGCCGTCCTCTGCCGATGCATCGCCCGAAGTGCGAAACGATCAACGATGCATCAGGATCATCGTACGATAAAAGTTGCTTGTCGCAGGATGTCGTTGCGGATGGCGATGCCGAGTTCCTCCGCCTTGACCAGGTTGATGCCGAGAAAGTAATCCGCCGTTTCGGCAGGGATATGCGAGGCTGGGGTGCCTTGTAGGATTTTATCGGCGATCCGGCTTGCCTGCCGTCCCATTTCCGTGGAATCCGGTGCGTAGGTGACAAGCGCCCCGTTTCTGTGCTGGGCGGTGGGTGAGGCCACCGGCAGTTTGCGCTTGGTCGCCGCGTCGACGATGGCGGCGGCATTGTCGACAATCAGGCGTGAATTCGTCAACCAGATGCAATCCGCCGCCGGCGGGATGTTCTGTAGCGTCTTGGCGAGATCGGCCTTGCCGGCAACATCGGCGGTAATAATGGCAATACCGTGTTTGGCAGCCTCCTGCCGCAGGTCCTTCAGGCTGAGACGCGCCGGCAGGTCCTGCTGATGGAAGGGGACGAAGATCGTTTTGATCGCCGGCGCGCATTCCAGGAGAAAGGCCAGGGTATTCGGGGTTGAGCCGCGCACCATGACGCCGGTGATATTGTTGCCGCATCGGGTTTTTGGGGCGATGAGACCGGCCTCCACGGGGGAGAAAACCGGGGCGAACAAGATCGGGGTGCCGCTGCCGGCGAAGATGGCGTGTGCTGTTTTGGTGATCGGAGTGGTCGTGGTGTAGAGGAGGTCGATATCCTGCTGCTTGAGGAAGGCCAGACGCGTGCTGATCTGTTCCTTTGGGGTCGGGCCGTCGTAGAGATAGGTGATGTTCCGGCCCTCGTGATAACCGGCGGCCGCCATCCCTTCCTTGAAGCCTGCCACGAGGGGGTTAAAGTTGTCACCGGCGCTGACGATGGCGACGGTGAAGTGCTGCTGCGGGGTGGAGGTGTTGCTGCAGGCGGCACAGGCGAAAACGGCCAGCAGTATGAAGTTGAGGATGCCTTGATGGCGCATGGCGATGCTCTCTGTCGGGTTTGGATTTGGGCGGGGATGGTGCGCCGGAAAGGACGGAAGTCTAGCAGGTATTTAGCAGCCGCGCAAGCAGGGTATGATTCTTGCCGTGGCTATTGGTGGGCCGGGTCAGGGGGAGGCGCGATGGCGGAGCGGGTTACAGCGGCCTGTTGCAGGATGTTGTCCGGCACAGTGACGCCTGTCTGCTTGGCGACCTCAAGGTCGACCATCAACTGGTATTCGCAGTGTTCGATGGGCAGTTCCGAAGCGGGAACGCCTTGCAGCAGTTTGTCCGCCAATCTGGCCACCTGTTTGCCTATTTCATCGAGATTTGGACTATAGGAGAGCAGGAGGTCGTTTTCAAAGCGGGCGGTTGCCGCAACCACCGGGATCTTCCGGGCGGTTGCGGCGGCGACGATTTGGGCGTTGTTAGACAGAAGAAAGGGGGAGTGAAGCAGCCAGAGGGCCTCTGCCTCGGGCGGGATATGTTGCAGGTAATCGGTGAGGTCGGCCATGGTATTGATCGCGGCGGGGACGATCTTGATCCCGGTGGTTGCCGCGCTTTCCTGCAGATCCTTAAGCGACAGCTGCGAGGTTTGTTCGTTGACCGGGAAGGGGACGGTGATGGTTTTGAGATTCGGCATGGTTTCCTGCAGCAGGCCGAATGCCTTGGGGATGCCGCCGCGGATCATGACTCCGGTCATGTTCTTGTCGGGCTTGAGCAGCGAGGTGGTCAGGCCCGCCTCCAGCGGCGAGAAAACGGGACCGAAGACGATGGGTGTGCCGCTATCCTTGAATATTTCGTACGCCTTCCGGGTCACCGGGCTGGTGATGGTGTAGAGGAGGTCGATGTTCTGTCCTTTCAGGGAGATGAGGCGATCGACCACCTTTTCCGGCGGGGTTGGGCCGTCGTAAAGATAGATGACACTCTCTCCCTCAAGGTAGTTGAGGTAGTTCAGCCTCTCTTTGAAACTCTCGATAAACGGGGCGAAGCGGTCGTCGGTGTGGACAATGGCAATCCGGTAAGGCTTGAACGGCGGCGGTTCGGTGTCGCAACCGCCTGCCAGCGCCAGAGTGAGGGCAAAGATGAGCAGATATGGAAAAAGCAGTCTACGCAGCATGGTTAGCTCCGGTGCCGTTCTTGTCTGTCGCATCGTTAGTGGGGCGGTGGCGAAAAGGATGATTCGATAGCGCTGGTTGCCGGTTTTCCCTTCTTCCACCCGCAGGATAGCGGCAACTCAGCTATTCCGAAGATAATAGCAATTCTTAGGAGGGGCTGTAAAGAATCTTTTTACGGTTAGGTGAAAAAACGGTGTGAAGGGAGGCGGTTGCCTAGAAGAATGGCGTATAGCGGCAGAGTAGTTGCAGGATCAGCAGCCCGTAGAGGCCGGCGATGAGGTCGTCCAGCATGATGCCGATGCCGCCGTGAAACCGCTGATCGGCGATGTTGACGGGGAAGGGCTTGAGGATATCGAAGAAGCGGAACAGGGCAAAGCCCACGACCATGGCCTGCCAGTTGAGGGGGGCGCCGATCAGGGTGATCAGCATGCCGGCGATTTCGTCGATGACCACGCAGCCGGGATCCGCCTTGTCGAGAATCTTTTCCGCCGAGCCGGCGATGAGGATGCCGAAAACGATCAGGCCAGCCATGATCATCGCATAGTGATTGGGGGTGGTGCGCACCAGCAGGAGGTGGATCGGCAGGGCGACGAGTGTTCCCCAGGTGCCGGGCGCCTTGGGCAGGTAGCCGGCGCCGAAGCCGGTGGCGAGAAACATGATCAGTTTATCCATTGTTACGCATCCTCGTTGAAATCTTCCGGGCCGGTAGTCCGAACCACGTCGTACACGGCGCGCAGAGGGATCTTCCGGGCCTGGGCGATCCGCCTGCAATCCTCGTATTCAGGGGTGAGGTGGATGCCGGCCGGGGTCTCTATCCGCTTGGCCCGGACCCTGCCGTAGATGGTTTCCACCCACCCGCCCCGGCGGGGCAGGGTGAGCCGCTGCTCGCTCCTGAAGCGAAGGCCGATGGCCGTGGTCTCGGTAAGGATCAATTGTTTCAGGCCGAAGGCGACGGCGGCGTCGCCGATCACCCGCAGCAGGAAGCCGGGGCGGCCCTTCTTCATCTGGATGGGGATCAGGGCCACGTCCAAGGCGCCGGCCTCGAAGAGCTGTTCGGCGAGGTAGGGAAACCCTTCGGGGCTCCAGTCGTCGAGGTGGGTTTCGATCACCTCCACGCTTTGTGCCTCGTTCACCCGTTGCCCTTGGCCGATGATCAGGCGCAGCAGGTTGGGTTGGCCGTTGTTCTGCTCGCGCTTGCCGCAGCCGTAGCCGACCTTGCCGACCACCATCGGCGGCATCGGCCCGAAGCCGGCACAGAGGGCCTTGACCAGCGCCGCGCCGGTGGGGGTGACCAGTTCCCGGTCAAAATCGGTGCCGTACACCGGCACCCCGGTCAGGATCTCGCAGACCGCGGGGGCGGGCAGCGGCAGGCGGCCATGGGCGCAGCTAACCCAGCCGCGTGGCATGGGCAGCGGCGAGCAGATGAGTCGGTCGATGCCGAGATGGGCAATGCCGATGGCGGCGCCGACGATGTCGATGATCGCATCCATGCCGCCCACCTCATGGAAATGGACCGCCTCGACCGCGCAGCCGTGCACCTTGGCCTCTGCCTCGGCGAGGGTGCGGAACACCTCCGTGGCGCGGCGGCGGGTCGGCTCCGGCAGCTTGCTCCGCTCCAGAATGGCAAGGATATCGGCCAGGGAGCGGTGCGGGTGGCCGGTTTCGTTAATCTCAATCTCAAGGAGGGTGCCGCGCAGTGCGCCTGTCTGTCGTTCCCGGCAGGAGAGGGAGAAGCCGGCGAGGGCGAGTGATGCCAGTTGTTCTTCGAGGACGGCTATCGGCAGGCCGGCGTCGATGAGCGCGCCCAGCAGCATGTCGCCGCTGATCCCGGCAAAGCAGTCGAGGTAGGCAACGGTGTAACGGTCAGTCATCGTTTCCCTCGTGGTGGTGGCCCAAGTTGTTCAGCCAGGTGAGGATGCCCCGGCGGTAGAGATAGAACGGCAGGCTGATCGCCAGCGAGATCAGCAGCAGGATCGCCAGGGTGCGGTAATCTCTTTCGTAGACCTGCGCCCCCTGGTAGGAGAGGAGCAGGGTGCCGGGCATCCGGCCGATCACGGCGATGAAGAGGAAGACCCGCCAGGGCATCAGGCTCAAGCCCAGGATATAGGAAAGCGAGTCCTTGGGGAAGCCCGGAAAGAGGAAGAGGACAAAGGGCACCACGAAGGCGTTTTTGTACAGCAGCTTGTTGAAACGTTGGTAGACGCGGCTCTGGTGAAAGCGGCGGCGGAAGTTGTCGCCCATCAGGCGGGCAATCCCGAAGGCGAGGCCGGAGCCGATGGAGAGGCCGATGGTGGAATAGATGAAGGCGCCGAAGCCGCCGAAGAGGTAGCCGCCCAAAAAGCCGCTGGCCTCGCCGGGGATGGGGGCGAGGATCACCTGCAGGATCTGCAGCACGATGTAGAGCAGCGGCGCCAGGGGGCCGTAGGAGAGGATGCGGTCGCGCAACTGATCGATATCGGCCATCAACCCCTTGAGGTCGAAGAGCAGTTGGCGGAAGAGGGGATGGCTTTGCAGCAGCACGAAGAGGATGGTCAGCCCGCCGAGCAGGGCGGCGATGGCCAGCCATCGTTTCTTTCTGTCAAGCCACGCGCTCATCAGCCCAGACGTTGCCCGGGCTTGATGGGGTGGCCGGCCAGAAAGGCCTCGATCGACATGCGTTTGCAGCAGGCCAGTTGCACCTCGCGGATCAGCAGGAAATCCTGGCCGGTGGCGATCAGCAGGCCGTTCTTGTCGGCGCGGATGACGGTGCCGGGCGGATCGGTTTCCTCGCCGGGGCGCACACTTGGTTTAAAGAGTTTGAGCTGTTCGCCGTCGATGGTGGTGGAGGCGGTGGGCCACGGGTCCAGGCCACGGATCAGGCCGCTGATCTCGTCGGCGGATTTCTGCCAGTCGATGATCCCCTCCTGCTTGCAGAGGAGCGGCGCCAAAGTCGCCTCGGCGTCGTTCTGTTTGGTGGGGGGGAGGTTGCCCTCCCGCAGTCGGGCAAGGGCCTTGATGATCAACTTGCCGCCCAGGTCGGCGAGCTTGGCCGCCAGGGTCTCGGAGGTGTCGTCGGCGGCGATGGGGATGGCGCCGGGCAGCAGGATATCGCCGGTGTCCAGCCCTTCATCCATCTGCATGATGGTCACCCCGGTGGCCGCTTCGTTGTTGATCAGCGCCCATTGGATGGGGGCCGCGCCCCGGTACTTGGGCAGCAGCGAGGCGTGGACGTTGATGGTGCCGTGCCTGGGCAGGTCGATGAGCGGTTTGGGGAGAATGCGGCCAAAGGCGACCACGATAATCAGGTCCGGCTTGTAGGCTTCGATCTCGGCCAGGAATTCGTCGGTCTTGATGGATTTCGGCTGCAAGACCGGGATCCCGGCCCCCTCCGCCACCACCTTCACCGGCGGCGGGGTCAGCTTGCGGCCGCGGCCCGCCGGCCGATCGGGCTGGGTGACCACCGCCACCACGTTTTCCTGGTGGGCGAGCAGGTATTCCAGGGTCGGCACCGCAAACTGCGGGGTGCCCATAAAGACGATACGGTAGGAAGAGGTCATTGTGGCACCGGGGGAGGTCAGACGACGGGAGTCTTTTTTTTCAGCTCCGCCTCAAGTTGCTTTTTGCGCTTCTTCTTGTACAGGGCCCGCTTGAGGGAGCTGATCCAGTCGATGAAGAGATGGCCGTTCAGGTGGTCCACCTCGTGCTGGATGACCCGGGCATAGAAATCCTCGGCCGTGAAGTTCAGCGGTTTGCCGTCGATGTCCTGCGCTTCCACCTGGATCTTGGTGAACCGCTTGACCTTGGCGGTATATTCAACCACGCTCAGGCAGCCCTCTTCGTCGGTTTCCTCGCCTTCGCCGTTGGTGATCCTGGGGTTGATGAGGACGATGAGGTCTTTTTCCTTTGCGTCGCTGCCGGTGATGTCGATCACCACGATCTGTTTGAGGACGCCGACCTGATTGGCGGCAAGCCCCACGCCGGGCGCATCGTACATGGTTTCGGCCATGTCGGCGACCAGTGCCTTCAACTCGTCGTCAAAGGTGGTGACCGGTGTCGCTTGCTGGCGCAGGATCGGGTTGGGATAGGTGAGAATTTTCAGTAAGGCCATGGTCGCGTGTAGGGGGTCCGTTGCAATCGCCGCCGGCAAGGGAAGGTTGTCATCCCGCCACGGCAGTGAAAAAAGACGACTATAACATGTTTTCCGGATCAACGTCCACCGTCAATTTGACCGCATTTTTATCCCGCGCGGGCGGATGTTCGGTGCAGAGTCGGGCGCAGAGTTGATGGAGGGGGTCGATGGCCGCGCCCTTGAGCAGGATTTGCCAGCGGTAGCGGCCCCGCAGCCGGGCCAGGGGCGACGGCGCCGGGCCGAGGACGGCAAGGCCGGGCTTGCCGCCGGCCAGTTCGGTGCCCATGCGGGCCAGGGTTTCGGCAGCCGCGCGCACCGTTTTTTCGTCGACGCCCTCGAACTGCAGGTTGATCAGCCGGGAGAAGGGCGGGTATTGCAACAGCTTGCGCAGGCCGAGCTCCTGCTGGTAGAGGGCTTGGTAGTCGTGGCCCTGGGCGGTGATGACGCTGTAGTGGTCGGGTTGGTGGGTCTGGACGATGACCCGGCCCGGCTTGTCGCCGCGGCCGGCCCGGCCGGTGACCTGGCAGAGGAGCTGAAAGGTGCGTTCGCCGGCCTTGAAATCCGGCAGGCCAAGCCCGGCGTCGGCCCAGACGATGCCCACCAGGGTGACGTTGGGGAAGTGGTGGCCCTTGGTGATCATCTGGGTGCCGATCAGGATATCCACCTCGCCCTGATGCACCGCCCGCAGGGTGGCGAGAAACTCGTTGCGCTTGGCGGTGGTGTCGCGGTCGAGACGGGCGATCCGCGCCTTGGGAAAGAGTTCGTGCAGTTCCTCCTCCAACCGCTCGGTGCCGAAGCCGATGCCCACCACCTTCGGGGATTGGCAGTTGGCGCAGAGGATCTTGCTGGTGGTGGCATAGCCGCAGTAATGGCAGATCAGCTGCTTGTTGCCCTTGTGCAGGGTGAGGGTGACCTGGCAGTTGCGGCACTGCACGGTATGGCCGCACTCCTGGCAGATCATCGAACTCGCGAAGCCGCGGCGGTTCAGAAAGATCAGGGCCTGGTTGCCGTCGGCCAGGGTCTGGCGGATCGCCCGGTTGAGCTGGTTGGTAAAGAGCGGCGGGTGGCCGGAGACCGTCGGCACCGCGCGCAGGTCGACGACCTCCACCGTTGGCATGGGCCGGTCTTCGATGCGGCGGGTGAGGTTGAGCAGCCGGTACTTGCCGTTCTGGGCGTGATAAAAGCTGGTCACCGAGGGGGTGGCCGAGCCGAGGAGCACCACCGCCTGTTGCTGACTGGCCCGCAGTACCGCGAGATCGCGGCCATGGTAGCGGAGGTTGTCCTCCTGCTTGTAGGCCGGGTCGTGCTCCTCGTCGACGATGATCAGGCCGGGGTCGGCCAGGGGGGCGAAGATGGCCGAGCGCGCGCCGATGGCGATCCGCGCCGTGCCGTTTCGCAGCCGTTGCCACTGATCGTAGCGCTCCCCGGCCGAAAGGCCGCTGTGCAGCAGGGCCACCTGGTCGCCGAAACGGGAAACGAAGTGGCCCTCAAGCTGGGCGGCAAGGGCGATCTCCGGCACCAGCACCAGCACCGAGCGGTCCTGCGCCAGGGTGGCCTCGGCGGCGCGCAGGTAGACCTCGGTCTTGCCGCTGCCGGTGACCCCGTGCAGGAGGAAGGGGCTGAACGTCCTGGCGGCGACCGCCGGCAGCAGCGCCGCGAGGGCGGTCTGCTGTTCGTCGGTGAGGGTTTCCGGTTTGGGGAAAAAGAGCGGTGGCTCGCCGAAGGGGTCGCGGTACACCGGCCGTTCCGCAAGCTCGATCAGCCCCCTGGCGGCAAGGGCGCGCAGGCCCTGCCGGGCCGAAGGGTAGTCGCGGGCCAGTTCCCGTTGGGGGTGCCATTGGTCGGCCGGCAGTTCCTGCAGCAGGGCCAGGGTTTTGCGCTCGCTCGCCTTGAGGGTGGCCGGCGTTGCTTGCGAGGGGATGAGCCTGGCGCAGAGTTCGCTCTTGGTTTTGACCGTGTCGGCGCGGAGGACGGTATCGATGGAGAGGAGGCCTTCCTTCTGCCACTTGCGCAATCGGCGCTCCTCCTGCCGCCAGATCCTGCGCACCGTGCTGGCCGGCAGTTTCCCATTGGCGAGCAGGGCGGCGAGCCAGTCGGGCGCGTCTTCCTGGTGGGTGGCGGCGGTGATGGGCAGGCGGCCGGCGTCGGTAATGGTGACGGTGCGGCCGCTCTCGGTGGTGAGACCGCCCGGCAGCGCCCCCTTGATCACCTCGCCGATGGGGTGGAGGTAGTAGTCGGCAAGCCAGCGGAAGAAGGGAATCATCGCGGCCGGGAAGAGCGGTTCCGGGTCGAGCAG
>JAOUHH010000078.1 GCA_029865195.1 Desulfobulbaceae bacterium | reverse complement strand
GCCGAGGTCAGCCCCGACCTCATCGTCTTCAATCCCTTCATGCCGCAGAGCCAGGGCCCCGACCTGATGGACCACATCAAGACCAATCCCGACACCAAGCACATCCCCCTGATCCTGCTCACCCAGGAGCCGGTGCCGGCCGAGGCGCATGCGGAACTCAACGGCCGCATCCGCGCCATCCTCGACCGGGGCGTGCTCGGCGAGGAGGAACTGCTGCAGGAGCTGAAGGAGACCATCCAGAGATGCGACCGACAGGGATAACGATAACGACCGGCCCCGGCACGGAGCCGTTTATACTTTGTGAGAATTTTTCAATGGAGCAAGGCAATGACAACCGAGGAGGAAGGCGGCAGGAAGATCCTGATCGTTGACGACAACCGCGACAACCGCGAACTGGTGGTGAAGGTCCTCACCCGCAACGGCTATCGCACCTGCGAGGCGATCGACGGCGAGGATGCCATCACCCAGGCGATGGCCGAGCGGCCGGACCTGATCCTGATGGACATCTCGCTGCCCAAGATCGACGGCATGGAGGCCACCCGACGGCTGCACGCGATGGCCGAGTTCAGCGCCACCCCGATCATCGCCCTCACCGCCCACGCCATGCGCGGCGACCGGGAAAAGGCGCTGGCCGCCGGCTGCTGCGACTACATCGCCAAGCCGATCAACGTGCGGGAACTCCCGGCGCAGATCGCCCGCAACCTGAACGGGTGAGAGCCGTGACCAAGGAAAGGATACTCATCGTCGACGACACCATGGACACCGTCGAGCTGCTCCGCAAGCGCTTCCGGGCCGAGGGCTACGATACCGACGAGGCATACGACGGCGAAGCGGCGCTGGTCAAGGTGGCCGAATACCGGCCGGACCTGGTGATCCTCGACGTGATGATGCCCAAGCTCGACGGCATCTCGGTCTGCCGGCAACTGCGGATCGACCCGGCCACCCGCCATCTGCCGGTCCTGATGCTCACCGCCAAGAGCGAGGTCCCGGACAAGGTGGAGGGGCTGGACACCGGCGCCGACGACTACATCACCAAGCCCTTCGACTACAAGGAGCTCTCCGCCCGGGTCCGCTCGCTGCTGAGCAAGAAGATCGCCAGCGCCGAACTGGCCAAGAAGGAAAAGACCCAGGCCCTCGACCAGATGGTGGACGAGGTCTCCCACGAGGTGCGCAACCCGCTGGTTTCCATCGGCGGCTTTGCCCGGCGGGTGATCAAGCACATGGCCGCCGACGACCCCAACCGGCCGTACATGGAGATCATCCTCAAGAACGTCGCCACCCTGGAACGGATGGTCAACGAACTCATCGAGCTGAAGGGGGCATCGGTCGCCTTCCACGAACCCATCGACCTCCACGACCTGATCCGGACGACCATCGACCAGTTCGCCGAGGAGATCCATGCCCGCAACGTCACCGTCCAGCTCGACCTGATGGAGAACCCGCCGCGCATCGCCGCCGACCGGCAGAACTTCGGCCGCGCCCTCTTCAACCTGATCGAAAACAGCCTCGAAGCGATGACCGGGCCGGAGCGCAAGCTCACCGTCGCCACCGAGGTGACCAGCGACGACTTCTTTGTCATCCGCATCAGCGACAGCGGCTGCGGCATCGGCCAGGACAAGATCAAAAACATCTACGACCCCTTCTTCACCTCCAAGACCTATGGCCCCGGCCTGGGGCTGACCTTCGTCTTCCGAACCGTCCAGAACCACAACGGCATGATCACGGTGGCGAGCGAGGAGGGGCAGGGCACCACCTTCACCATCCGGCTGCCGATCCGCGCCGGCCAGTGAATTGTTGAGTTTTGCGCAGAAAGATACGCCCCCTCACAAAAAACTTGCCTCCAGCCCCAAGAGTGCATACACTGGTGTATATACACAAAGGTGGGCGACATGGATACGGCAAAGATCTTTAAAAGCGGCAACAGTCAAGCGGTACGGCTGCCCAAGGGGTTCAACTTCGAGGGCGGCGAGGTCTACATCAAGCGGTTGGGAAACAGCGTCATCCTCACCGCCAAGGATGACCCGTGGCAGTCGCTGCTCGACAGCCTGGACAAATTCAGCAACGACTACATGGCAGAACGCAGCCAGCCGCCGGTTCAGGAAAGGGAGCGGCTGTAATGCGGTACATGCTCGACACCAATATCTGCATCTACCTCATCAAACAAAAGCCGCTTTCGGTCCTCAACAAACTCCGCGCCATCGCAATCTCGGATGTTGTCATCTCCGCCATCACCCTGGCCGAACTTGAGTACGGCGTTGCCAAAAGCAGCAGACCAAGCCAGAACAACGACGCCTTGCAGGAATTTGTCGCCCCCTTGGAGATCATGCCCTTTGATGACGCGGCGGCCTGCCGCTACGGTGAAATCCGGGATTATCTTGAAAAGGAAGGGAAGGTGATCGGCTCCATGGACATGCTGATCGCCGCTCATGCCGGCAGCCTCAACTACACACTGGTGTCGAATAATCTGCGGGAATTTGAAAGAGTGCCCGGCCTACTGCTTGCTAACTGGGTTTGATAGTTGACGGCCGCTACCGTTGGATATTAGATTTCTTGAGCACGCTTGAGAACCCATCAAAAAAATCCTTTGCCTCGACGTACCGGCCCTCCTTGACGTCTTCCTCAGCCAGTGCTAGCAGCCTAAACAGTTCATTTGCTTTGCAAATCTGCTCAAGGTCTGCGACAGGTTGGATATCTTCTGGAAAACGATGCGCCACGTGGCCACCTCTTTGCTTGATGCTTTTAAGGGATAAAACGAAACGACCAGGTGATGTTAAAGAGGATTTTCGCGCCACTCTTCATGCCCGTGCCGGACACGGACAATCAGCACATCCCGATTCTGTTCAACCAGATAGACAATGAGGTGCGCGCCATAAGGATGAATCCGGACAGGTGGGGTTATTTCTTTCCGCTCACGGGCCATTTCCGGGTTTTCGGCCAGGAGGGCGAACACTTGCGCCAGCCCAAGATGGTACCGTTCCGCCTGCTCGCCCCCGAACAAACGTGCCCCATCCTGAAAAATAGCGACGATATCGTCAGCCGCCTTACTGGTCAGCCGAAAAGACATTGATCACTTTCCCGCCAACTGCCGGCGGGCATCCTGCAAAATATCATCCATCGACCGGTCAGAGACGCCGCTTTCAAGACCCTCCGAAACCAACGCCTGCATGTGGGCAATCTTGGCTGCCCGCTCCTGGTCCCGGCGGATCAAATCACGAACATAATCGCTGGCATTACTGTACCGCCCGGTCTTGGCCTGCTTTTCCACCCAATGCTTCATCATCTCGGGAAGGGAAACATTCATTGTCGCCATACAACACCTCCTTCCCACAACCTAGCATTTTTGACAAAGTTTGCCAAAAGGTAATAATTCAAATTCATCATCGCCAGAGCATGGACTCGGGTCACTGCCCCGCACAGAATGTGTCCCCACAAGACCCGACCCCAGTTTTTGGTTAGCCTTTAAAGAGCGTCGATTGCGATCTCATTACCAAACGCATACCCAAGCTCCAAATGCATCCTCTTCTCTGAAGAAAAATCTTTCGGCGTATATTCGTTTGATGGCGTTGATTCAGGTAGCAACCCCATTCTTTGAAATGCTTCTGCGATCAACTCGCTACAGAATAATGAGCTTAAATCTTCCTTGTTTTCTCCAAAAATCGAATCATACGCTGACTTAATTAATTCTATTTTATTTTTTTCATAAGGACGTCCGCTTACCTCATGCCGAAAATTGTTCAGTGCCAGAATCATGTCGTTGGTGAGTGGCTTAGTAAGAGGTCGAACGCTAATCTCATAGTCATCTGCAAAGCACCTCTCCAGTCTCTCGGAAAGTTCGACACGTTGCACACCCTTTGTTAACTTGCCGGCCTCAACATCCGCGACATTTCCGATTGAAGTAGATTCCCAGCAAAAAATCGATCCTTTTGGATCAAGATCAGATTCAAACTTATATACCATCCCCACATGTGACCATTTGCTAAGTGTAAAAAATTTTATTCCTTCTGATATTCCACTTTTGCCGGAAAACAACAATACATCACCAGTTTTCAATTCAGACCGCAGAGCATCGTACTTCATAAACTCCTCCTTAAAAGTGGTTGGGTGAAAAGAATGTACCGTTATATTCCAGGCCAACGACTAGATGAGCGGCTGGCCACGGATTAGCAGTAAACATGGCAACGCTAATTCCTGACCGCTTGATTACCTTGTAAGGTTTTATTTTGTTAAATAACCAATACAGAAAGACACTAAGCAAATAAATGCTATAAATAGCCAGTGTTTACTTTTAGCATTATCAACAAGCCACCTAAAACTTAAAACTGGGTGCATATTGCTGATGTGACTTATTTTTCTATGATCAAATTTCTCTTTCAACAAAAGTGAATAATCAAGGATTATAAGTGCAAACACCAGACATACTATTAATAACCATAATGCAAACATTGCTATTTGGTTTTTGTGGAATGGTTGCAACAATATATCTAATGGCAGAATTTCAGCCAATTTTATTGCTGCTAATGGTGTACCTAATAATGCCAGCAAGCACCATTGGACAACTTTCGTTGGGAACATTTTCCCTAATATTGATATTTCGTTGTGTGCCATTTTTAAAGAAACCCAACGACCAGATAAGCGGCTGGCCACGGATAATCACCGAAGGCCGCAGCGCTAATTCCAGTCCGCTTAATTATTTTGTTATGCTTTTCACTTGTAGTATGCGTAAAAATACACTGAGCAGGCTAGGGTTAATACTGAAATACCGATAAACAAGTATTTGTGTTTATTCCTTAATATTACATAAACTTGTTTGCAGAATATTAAAGTTAATAGGAGCAGAAAAAAATAAATTAATCCGTAAACGGTTCTGCTATCAAATCCAAATAGCTTCATCCCCAACTTGATTGAAAACGAAACTGCAATCAAGGTGGTAAGAAAAAAAATTATCGTTAAGACTCTATCTTGAATGGTCGTAGCCAATGGTTTTTCTATATTCCTTTATTTTTTTAAAGCATAACTTTATTATTATGCTGCACGTGCGCAGTATAATTTGCCCCGATTTATTATTATCTAGCACGGCTACCCATTCACCATCGCCAAACGGCAATCCTGTCAATCTTGTTACCCTTTTTTGTCTTCCCTGACAACTATTACCACTCAATCAACATAAACCGAATGCCCACCCGGCATTAACCTCCACCCTTTGCTTGCAGAGCGGCGGCGTAAGGTGTAAGTTGCTGCTTTTGTACTTGTATTTTCATCAGCCCTGGCTGATCGCATAACCACTTTGAAACGAGTTGAAACCATGAAAGTCACCCTGCTTGATTACGGCGCCGGCAACGTCCGCAGCGTCCGCAACGCCATCCGCGCCGCCGGCCATGAGGTGGTGGATGTCGCCTCCCCCGCCGATATCCTCAATGCCGAAAAACTGATCTTCCCCGGCGTCGGCAGCTTCGGCAGCGCCATGGCCCGCCTCAAGGAATGCGGCTACATCGAGCCGCTCCTTGCCTACCTGAAGGCCGACCGCCCCTTCCTCGGCATCTGCCTTGGGCTACAAACCCTCTTCGAGGGCAGCGAGGAATGTCTGGGCGTGGCGGGCCTGGGGCTGATCAAGGGGATGGTCAAGAAATTCGACGAAACCAGCATGAAGGTGCCGCACATCGGCTGGAACGGCATCCTCCGCCGCAAGCAGTCCGCCCTGTTCAACGACTATCAGGGCGAAAAGCTCTACTTCGTCCACTCCTACCGGGCCATGGCCTCGGCCGAGAACCGCGACTGGGTGCTCACCACCACCAACTACGGCGACGAGTTCGTGAGCAGCGTCCAGAAGGGCAATGTCGCCGCCTGCCAGTTTCATCCCGAAAAATCGGGGCAGGCGGGCATCAACATCCTCAAGAACTTCATCGAGGCGCCCGCAGCGGCCGCCTTCGATCCGGCCGCCCAGGCCAGCGAGACCCGGCTTGCCAAGCGGATCATCGCCTGTCTGGACGTGCGCACCAACGACGCCGGCGATCTGGTGGTGACCAAGGGCGACCAGTACGACGTGCGGGAAAAGGACAAGGGCGAGGTGCGCAACCTCGGCAAGCCGGTGGAACTGGCCCGCCGTTACTACGAGGAGGGGGCCGACGAGGTGACCTTCCTCAACATCACCGCCTTCCGGAACTTCCCCATGGAAGACCAGCCGATGATCGAGGTGCTGCGCCGCACCTCCGAGAACGTCTTCGTGCCGCTGACCATCGGCGGCGGCATCCGCGAGTTCACCGACTCCACCGGCAAGAAATACAGCTCCCTGGACGTGGCGGCCGAATACTTCCGCTCCGGGGCCGACAAGGTCTCCATCGGCAGCGACGCGGTGCTGGCGGTGGAGGAGTATCTTAAAACGGGCCAGAAGACCGGCAAAACCTCCATCGAACAGATCTCGCACGTCTACGGCAACCAGGCGGTGGTGATCTCGGTGGACCCGCGCCGGGTCTACGTGCAATCCCCGGAGGCGACCACCCATCACACCATCGAGACCGCCTTCCCCGGCCCCAACGGCGAGAAATACTGCTGGTACCAGTGCACGGTGCTGGGCGGCCGCGAGGGGCGCGACCTCGACGCCTACCAACTGGCCAAGTCCTGCGAGGAACTGGGCGCGGGCGAGATCCTGCTCAACTGCATCGACAAGGACGGCACCAACTCAGGCTTCGACCACGAACTGATCAACCATGTCCGCGACGCGGTCACCATCCCGGTGATCGCCTCCAGCGGCGCCGGCCGGGTGGAGCATTTCTCGGCGGTGTTCGCGGCCACCGACGCGGAGGCGGCACTGGCCGCCGGCATCTTCCATCGCCGCGAGGTGCCCATCGAAGCGGTGAAAAGCCATCTCCGCGATCAGGGGATCGAAACCAGATAACCGTCCGGCCCCCTCCGCGCCTTATCGCCGGCGGCTCTCGCAGGGGAGCCGCCGCGATAAAAAAATTCCCTCCATATCGCACAGATACCGCCGCCCCGCCCGCAAAAAAACTTCTCCACGCACACCAATAACTACCCAAAATCATATCAAAAAAATTCAGCCACCCACCCCAAACAACAACCATAACATGAAAGAATATGCTTAATTATTTAAACGCTTTGAGCTTTTTTTAGTATTTACTTTCAATAATGATTCCCCTAATATGTTTTTCACTATCGCAATAGTAATTTTTACGCTCGTCGGGATTGCCGGTACGATGCGCAACACCACCGTGTTTTATCGATACCAACATAACGATGCACCCCTCATCCTCGATGAGCACACCAACTGCAAAGCAACCCCCCGGCCCAGGGCAACAACGCCGCCAACACCCTGCCCACCCGCGCCGGTATCAACTGTGATCGTTTAAAAACCGTTTTTACCTAACGAGGCTCTCCATGTTCAACTGGCTTCATAACCTGAAAATCGGTGTCCGACTGACCCTCTCCTTCGCTCTGGTGGCGGTGATCACCTTCGCCGTCGGCTACCAGGGGATCACCGGCATCAAACAGACGGAGCAACTGATCAACGAACTGGTCACCGAAAATCTCTGTCCAATGGAATCGATGCTGGCACTTTCGGCCGAAATCAGCCGCAGTCGCCTGAACGAATATGCCCATCTTGGCGCCTCGGACCCGGACCGGATGACGGAACTTGCGCAAAAGATCGAAGCCGCCAACCAGAAAGCCCTCGCCCTGCTGACCCAATACCGGCAACAATCCACCTCCGCCGAAGAAAAGGAATACCTGGATCGAATCGAGAAGGGGTTCACCGCCTATGCCGCCAGCCAAAAGCAACTCCTGCAGGAGAGCACCGATTTCCAGAAAGAGGAGGCGCTGGCACGGATCAACGGCGACGAATTCACCCTCTTTCAGGAACTGTCGGAGACCATGACCGCGCTGGTAAACTATAACACCGAGCATGGCAGAAAACGGCAGGCCATGTCGGCCACGATCCAGCAACAGCTCCATCTCCATCTGGTGGTGGCGGTGATTCTGGCCTCGGCCCTGGCACTGCTCCTTGGCATCATCATTGCCCGCAGCATCTCCCGCCCCCTCACCCGATGCGTCCATTTCGTCACCGTAGTTGCTGATGGCGATCTCACCCAACGACTTGCCATTGCCAGTCGCGACGAGATCGGTGGTCTGGCCACATCCATGAACAGCATGTGTCAGTCGGTGGAGGGTATTGTCCGCCAGTCGGCCCAGGCCGCCGATGACATCCTGGAGGCCAACAACGCCCAGGCCGCCTCGGTGGAGGAGACCTCGGCCTCGGTGGAGGAGTTGCACTCGATGATCCAACAAAACGCCCAGAACACCGAACAGGCCCACAAAGAAACCCAGACCACCGCCAACGCCGTGGAGCAGGCCAACCACTCCATGGCGGCATTGACCTCCGCCATGGAAGAAATCTCCACCGCCAGCGCCGAAACCGCCAAGATCATCAAGACCATCGACGAAATCGCCTTCCAAACCAACCTGCTGGCCTTGAATGCGGCCGTGGAGGCGGCCAGGGCCGGCGAGGCTGGTGCCGGCTTTGCGGTGGTGGCCGACGAGGTCCGCAATCTCGCCCAACGGGCGGCACAGGCCGCCCACAATACCGCTAGCCTCATCGAGGGCACGGTGCAGAAGATCAAAGACGGTGAACGGATGGTCGGACAGACCGACGCCTCCTTCGTCTCGGTTAAGGAAAGCGTACAAAAGGTTTCCCTCCTCATCAACGAGGTGGCCGTGGCCACCGACGAACAGGCGCGCGGCATCGACCAGATCAGCAAGGCGCTGGGCGAGATCGAGACCGGGATGATGCGCAACGTCCATGTTTCCGAAGAACTGACCAACGCCATCCACCGCTTCAAGGTGCGAAAGGAAACGGCTGCCGATCCGGAAGAACAACCGTTGCTCCCCGGATGAGAACGCAACAATTTGCATAGGACCAACCGGCGCGGGCTATCCGGCCGATAATGCAGTCAATAATCAACCGACATGATCTAGGAGGAAGTGTATGCGTAAACCATCTCAATTCAGCGTGCTGCTGGTAACCCTGCTCTGCGGGATGCTCTTCATGGGCGCAGGCCTGGCCGGGGCCAATGACAAATTTCCCCTCCGCGCCAAACACCCCAACCTTTCGCCCATCGAAACCGCTGAACTGGTTTCCAACTTCAGCGACGCGATAATAGTCGATGCCCGCAACAAGGTGGAGTTTGACGTTGTGCAGATGGTGGGCGCCCACAACATCTTGGTAGGGCAAATGAAGGAGGCGGATCTCCTGGCCCTGCGGCCGAAGGACGGCGCCGCCCCGATGGTCTTCTACTGTAACGGCACCACCTGCTCGAAAAGTTACAAGGCAGCGGAAAAGGCCACGGAATGGGGCTTCAAGAATGTCCGGGTCTACGACGAGGGCATCTTTCACTGGGCCAAGAACCAGCCGGAGCGGACCAAGTTTTTCGGCCAGAAGTTGACCGCCGAGACGGTGAAAACAGCCCTGATCAGCAAAGATGAGCTGGCCAAGGCCTGCGTGCCCACCGCCGAGTTCCTCGCCATGGCCGCCAGCGACAAGTACACCGTCTTCGACATCCGCGACCCCAACGAGCGCAAGGAACAGCCCATCCGCATTCCCAAGCTGAAGGTCATGCCCATGGATACCTTCGTCAACCTCCTCGAGAAGAAGAGCAAGGCCATCCCGACAAGCTCCATCCTCATCCTCGACAACGTCGGCAAGCAGGTCGACTGGATTCAGTACTACCTGATCAAGGAAGGGGTAACCGACTACCGATTCCTCAAGGGCGGCGTCCGCCAGTGGGTCAAGGACGGCTACTCTCCTGAAGGGACCAAATAACCCACACCGCATGGCCCGCGCCTCTCGACAGGCGCGGGCCATCCCCTTTAATGACGCCCTTGCCTTTTCCGCGCCGCACAATGCCGACCAGCGCCACGCATGGCCAGCGCGGCTGGCTGCTCGGCTGCGCCCTGGCCATGCTCTGCATGCTGCTCCTGGCCGGTAAGCACCTTGCCGCCCGATTCCATGTCGCCGATGCAGATTTCTGCGGCCTCATCGAGGGGTGGGGCTGCCGGGAAACGATCCAGCACCCTTGGGCCTCCGTGCTGAACCTGCCCGTCGCCCTG
>JAOUHH010000001.1 GCA_029865195.1 Desulfobulbaceae bacterium | reverse complement strand
AAGGACAAATGTGCGGTGAGCGCCACGGCAACTACACCAACGCCTCACTATCGAGTGTAACCAAGCAGTTCAACATATAAAAGTAGAACCGAACACAGGATTTCTACCATGAGCGATGCAACCAGAAACCCATACGCAGGCAGCCCGTTCAACACCGTGCGCTACTCGACCCTGAAAGAGGCGCTGTACGAAACCGTTCACCACGGCAACACACCAATGAAGGCCATGGCCGAGGAACTTGGGTGCAGCTACTCAACACTGGCCAACTCGGTCAATCCGAACATTCCAGAACTTGAGTTCCAACTCGGGAGATTCATCCCCACTTTGCGGCTGTCTCAGAATTTCGCGGCCCTGTACCACATCTGCCACGCCGTCGACCATATCGCCCTGCCGCTGCCGACCGCGCCCAAGTGCCTTGAGGCCCTCAACAAGGAACTGCTCAAGACCATCAAGGAGTTCAGCGACCTCACTCAGGCTGCAAGCCAAAGGCTGGCCGACGGCCACGCCTCACACAAGGACGCGGCGGCCATCGAAAAAGAGGGGATGGACCTTGTCCGGCAGACCATGGCGTACATCCACTCGGTACGCTGCGCCGCCGACAACGGGGGAAAGTTACCGTGAGCGACATGGCCCGCATCGAAGCACTTGAAAGGAAGGTCGCCGAACTTAGCCAGACCCTTGCGGCGATGGTCCTCCGCAAGGAAGAGGCGGCGATGGACCTGTTCAAAGTCAAGATGCTGGCCGCCGAAATCAACGCGGGAAACACAGACGCCCTGACCAGGCACAACCAACAGCAACTGGAGGCACAACACCATGGCAAACGCGCATAAAACATCTCACGAATTCGACCAGGAAGCAGCGGCACTTCGCCGCGCCAAGGCCCTCACCCGCAACCTGTGCCAACGGGGCTGCACCCCTTCGACCATCAACCTCGCCTTGGCGTTTCTTGAGCGCCAGTACAACAAACACCTCACCGGCCAGCGCAGGGGCGGATTGCCCCAGGCGGTGGCCGCATGAGCGGGGCCGACAGCATCAAGACCGCGGCGGCGGGTTTATTTGCGGCGGTGATCATCGCCGCCGTGCTCGGCTCCGCCTATCTCTTGTTGTGGGCGGCCCAACCAGCATGCCCGCCTGAACTGGTGGCCGGCATCAACTTCAAGGTGATGCCATGACCCAAGCAACCATCATCGGCCACATCAACGCCCCGTCGGCCGCCAACCCACCCGCCTACCGTCCCCGCCGCTGCCCGGTGGGAGGCAAGCGCAAAAACCTGCCGTCACAGCAAGACTGCGACGCCTGCAAACAGCCATGCCCGTTCGCCAATACGGTGAAAGACGGGCGGTGGCGCTGCGGCGAGGGAGGCAATTATGCCTCTTGAGCCGACCTGGATGCTCACCGGACTCAGCATGACCGGCGCGGTGCTCAATATGGCCCGCCGCCGCAGTGGGCAGGGTGTGTGGATATTCGCCAACATCGGCTGGATCGGCGCGTTTTACCGGGTCGGCAACTGGCCGGCGGTGGCTCTTTTTTGCTTTTATCTGGCCACGTCGGTGGTCGGGTTCATCATCTGGAATCGCGGGGATAGGGAGTGCGCCCCGAAAAGCGGTATGCCTCGCCGCCTGCCCCGCGAGACCTTCGAGGCACAACCAACAGCAACGGGAGGCAATCCATGACCATGAACAACCCTATCCAGACCAGGGCCGGGGAAAACTACCTGACCGAGGCGGAAGAAAAAGCGCTCTTTGCGACCATCAAAGGCCGCAAGGGCAAGCAGGCGGAGCGCGACTTCGCCCTGCTCAAGATGTGCCGCCACACCGCCCTGCGGCGCGGCGAGGCCATCGCCCTGAACGTGGGCGACGTAACCGACAACGGCGTGACCATCAAGAACCAGCTGGTGGTCGACGAGCGGATCGCCAAGAAGGGAGCGACCGGCGCCGTTTACATGAACAAAGACCTGCGCGAGATTCTGGCCGCGCACCTGCGCCGCAAGCGGACATGGGGCGAAAGCCTGGCCGCCGACGCCCCGCTCTTTGTGAGCAAGAAGGGCGGACGGATCGGGGCGCGGACCTTTAACGACCTGATGGGGAACTGGTGCCGCGAGGCGGGGATCAACATCTACACCCCGCATGCCCTGCGGCACACGAAGGCGCACCGGATCATCGCCGACCTGATCAACCTGCTGCCGGAAGAACAGCAGCAAAAACTGCAATTTTGCGCCGAGCAACTCCGTCACAAGGCGTTTTCATCAACCATGATCTACACCAAGCCGACCAAGGAACAGATGGAGCGGGTGGGAGGGATTTGAGGGTTCATTTCAATGGAATTATTAACTGGAGGATTTTGCATGAAAATTGATGTGTTTTGGGTTTGGTTGGCCGCATTCATACTGGTCGTTCTCTTTCAAAATTACTGCACCATAAAAAAGAGTTCGCTTGATGTTTCATACACCTGGACGACAAGCAAAATGGATTTCATCGTTTACGGCCAACAAAGCCTGACGTGTGATGGTGATGATGTGTCGTGGGCGGTAATACGAGACTTTCTGGCAAAGGATATAAACAACAACCAAAGCGAAGACGCTATTGTCACAGTCCTCGCAGTTCACAAGTATGACACCAGCAGGTACTGGCACCCTTTCTGGAACAAAAAGGCGGCATAACCAATGGCCACCACCGACGCCAGCATCCAGATTGAACTTGACCGCCTCGAGGCGAACGAATTCGAGCGGCGGGCGGCGGCGGTGTTGTTGAGGATGCGGGGACAACGGCGGGCGATGGGATTCATCCGCGACATCGAGAAACAGCGCTCCGGCAAGGGGCAAATGAGCCTATTCAACCAGGGGGGAGACAGTGGCAATAAAGCATTTTAACGCAGGCAACGTCTGGGGCCGGACCAAGGAACTGGAGCGGAAGAGTACCCAAAACGGCGCCCCGTATCTGATGGTGACGCTCGACTGCTCCGGCAAGCATGGATCGGTGCGGGCCTATGGCCGGATATTCGGCGCGGAGAAGATCGACGGCCTGATCGACCACCACGGCGACCACCCCGACCAAGTCGTGCGGATGCGTGGGTACTTCGGCCAGTATGAGGCCCGCGAAGAGATTATGAGCAACTTCACCTTTTATGGATGGGAACCGGCGCCCGATCAGCCACCTCGCGCCGCTTTCGTGCTGGTCGGCAAGGTGACGGACTTGGCCCAGATCGGCGACAAGTGGCGGCTCTCCCTGCACCTTTCGCGCCCCGGCCAGGCCGGACACGACGCCCAGGAGGAAGATTTTGACGTATGGGCGCTTGACGGCCAACTGGTGGCAGGGATGCTGCGCGACATGGTCGTTGAGGTGAAAGGCTACATGCAGCAAGGGCACGGCGAGGACGAGTATGGAGCCAGCACCGGCGAGGTGCGGCCCATTATACACCGCAGCCGCATCGTGGAGGGGTTTTGATGGCCGAGGTTATCGCCACTCAGGATTTCGTGATCTCCGGTGTGGCAATCACCGGGCCGGACACATGGGCCGTGGCGCTGGGGCCTGGGGCAACAGCGCCAATCATTGAGGCACACCGCGACCTGATCTGCGGTGAGCCGGAAGTCGGCAAGGTGATCACGGTGGTGATGCCCTGCGCGATTGGGATCAGGGATCAGATGTAAGGGTGGCGAGATATGGCATGTAAAGTCGAGATGGAAACGGAAGAAGGGTGGCGGCGGTTTCTTGGTAAGGCCACAAAGAAAGAAGCCTATGAGGCTATCGACGAGATGGGGCATCTTGCTAGGAACTTCTCATTGAAGCACAAACCAACCGGCGACCGTTTGTATGGAATGCTCAATGCTGGAAAGAAAATATATGCAGAAAGATTTGGCAATGAATGGGTGCCGTTTTAATGGCGACTCACAACAGGAGGCATGACGCGCATGAGCGAGACACAAAAGAAAATGAAAGAGGCCGAAGTAATCTACGCAGAGACCCAAATGGTCCGCTGCCCACATTGTGGACGTGAACAGCGCGGGTGGGTTGGAGATCCACGGGGCGAGGTTACGAACTGTGATGATTGCGGCCACGAATACCGTGTGGCCGATAGTGCCGAAATCGAACTCGACAATTAAAGACAAGAGGGCCTCGCGATGAAAATAGGCACCCGCTCGGTTCTTTTCGGCGTTCATCAATTCATCATCCACCCGGTGCTGGTGGCGTGGGCTTGGTTGATCCTCTACCGGCAATGGCCGCGGCTGCACGAATGGGCGGCGATCATCACCCACGATCTCGGCTATTGGGGCAGCCCCAACATGGACGGCGACGAGGGCGAGGAACACCCGGAGCGGATCGCGGCATGGTGGCGGCGGTTTGGCGCGTTCGGCAACAAGGTGGCGGTGGAGATCCTCGGCCACAGCCGACACCATGCCGGCAGGCACGGCATGCCGCTCTCGCGCCTGTTCCGGCCCGACAAACTCAGCACCACCCTTTACCCGATCTGGCTCTACCTGATCCTGGGGAACCTTTCCGGCGAGATTGACGAATACATGGATCGCGGCAGGCGCGGCAAGTATGTGGAGATTGCCCGCGCCACCCAGACCCAACGGCTTTGGCTGATCGAAGTCCAGGCGCATCTGGCCTTCATGGGACTGCATGGGGAGAAATACACCCCGGTGGCCGAACAGCTGCAACGAGACGAAAAGCTGCGGAATGCGGCGTAGACAAGGAGGCAACAAGGCATGAACACTTCAACAAACCACATTGTCGACCGGGCACTCTTCGAAGGAAACATGGACGGCTACGAACCCGTCCCACAACACCTTAATCGTGCCGCACGGCGGGTACTTGCTGGAAGGCCAGAAGCAACGGTCAGCAAAACCTCTGGCGGACAACTATCAAAGTGGGCTGCGGGGCGCAGAAAAAAGAAACAACAATTAGCAAAGGCGGCGCGGCGAGCCAACAGACACTTCTAGGGAGCAACACCAATGAGCACCAACCTCAAACAACAGCCATCTTTCCTTCAGCGCCTCTTCGGCCATTGGCCGTATAAGGCAACATACACCGCCGCCCCGGCCCCCAAGGCAAGCAAACAACAACGGCAAGCTAAAGCCAGAAAGGCCCGCCGCAAATTGAAATGTTCGGTGAGATAACCAATGAGCGACGAACCTGCAATCACCCACGAATATGACGACCGCGAGAACTACATCGCCATCTCCGTTGACGGCAAAAAGGTTGTCGAGTGGTGGTGTGAACAAGACCCCGAAGACATGGTGCGAGAGTTCAAAAAGGTATTCGATGCCGGGGTCAACTTCCAAAAGCAACAAACAAAGGCATAACCAATGAGCAGCGACTTTGAACTTGTCAAGCCGGCGCTGAACATCAAGGCCGTCATTACTGCCGAGTCCGGTTTTCAGATGAAGGGAAAGCACCTTGAGCAGTGCCCGATGTGTAGCGGGCATGGGTGTTTTTCCATCCAGGACAACGAGCAGCTGTTCAAGTGCTTTCAGTGCGGTGCGGGCGGCGACGTGTTCACCTTTCTGGAACTGTTTCACAGCCTGGACAAGGGCGAGGCGCTCAAGATGGCCGCCGGGTTGGCAGGCATTGCCCTCACCGAGCGCAAGAAGGCCCCGGAAGTGCGTTTGAGCCGCCGCGACAAGTTGATGCTCGATGCCGCCGACTACTACCACGGCCACATGCTGGTGAACGGCGGCAAGGCATACCTCACCGAGACCCGCGGCCACGACATGGAGGTGCTCAAGGCCATGAAGGTTGGCTGGTCGGACGGCCAGCTGATCGACCACCTGCAGAGCAAGGGCTACACCCCGGCCGAGATCATCGACGCCGGGCTGGCCCGCGAAAAGGATATTGAAGGCGCGGCCAGGGTGCTCGACTTTTTCGGCAAGGGGTTGGCGATTTACCCCCACATCGAGCGCGGGCGGGTGCTGCATTTCACCATGAAAGACCCGGCCAAGAAACTTGCCTACCAGCTGCCGGCCGAGAAACGGCACAAGCAGTGGCGGTTCTACAACCAGGAGGCCATGGAGAAGTTCCAGGAGCTCATCCTGGTTGAGGGCGAGGACGACACGCTCTCGGTGATCGACACCAAGACCAAGAACGTGGTCGGCATGATCGGCCAGATCAGCGACGAGCAGATCAAACACCTCAAGAGCGCCTGCAGGGGCAAAAAGCTCTACCTCTGGATGGACAACGACGAGGAACCGGGCAAGCCGTTTGCCAAGGGGATCGGCTACGTGCGGAAGATATGCCGGGCGCTGATGCCGGAGATAAACGTCCGGGTGATCACCTACCCCGACACCGTGAAAGACCCGGACGACTACCTGCGCGGCTTCGAGGGCGACCGGCGCAAGGAGATCAAGCGGCTGATGGACGAGGCGGTCGACTATCTCACATGGGAGATCGGCCGGGCCGGGCGGCTGGCGACCCTTGAGGAACGGTTCGACCACCTGAAAGAGATGGAGGTGTTCCGGCTGGTGGCCACCGAGGCGGATGTTCAGCAGCAGATATACATCGAAAAGATGGAGGGCATCGGCTTCACCGAAAAAGGGATCCGCCACCAGATTGAAAACGGCCTGGAGCTCCGGCGGCTGGTGAGTGTCTATATCGAGAACATGGGCGGGCCCAAGAACGTCGAGCCGAACGCCCTGGCCGCGATCATCTACAAGGAGATGGCCAGGGATGGCCGGTTTTTCTGGAATGCGGCCAACAAGGTGTATCTGCTCCTGAACCACCAGATTTATGAAGTGGGCAACAACCGGCCATTCAACGCCCTGATGAAACGCCACACCATGCTGCTGCCCAACCTGGCGCCGGGGCCGAGTGTGTGGGAATCGCTGGCCAGCGAGGGCTACAACGCCGGCCGCAAGATCGACGTGGCCCGGTGGGTGCATACCGATCTGGCCACCGACTCGATCTTCATCAACCTGAATTCACCGGGCAACACCATCATCAAGATGTCGGCAAAGGGCGGGATAAGCGAGATCCCCAACGGGCTCAACGAAGATTCGGTCCTCCTGCAGAGCAGCAAGAAGATCCAGCCGTTCAACTTCCGGCCCGATGCCGATATCCATGAGGGGTTTGTCGCCTACAAGGAACTGGTGCAGGACGCCTTCACCTGCGCGCCGGAGCAGCGCTACCTGATCACCTGCTGGCTGCTCACCTTTGTGCTGCTCGATCTGGTATCGAGCCAGGGCCACATGAAGTTTTCAGGCGGCAGCGGCTGCGGCAAGAGTACCGCGGCCAAGCTGATCACCGTGTTGCTGTACGGCGACGGCCACCTCGAAGACCCGAGCGCGGCGGCGGCTTACTCCATGGCCGCGCAAAACCCCATCCTGGTGATCGACAACCTCGAAAGCGACGACGTTACCAAATCCATCCTCAAATTTCTGTTGCTGGCCGCCACCAGGGGCCAGAAATCCAAACGCGCCGGCGGCACCGAAAGCGACACCACAGAGGAAAGCCCGCGGGCGCTGGTGCTGATCACCGCCATCGAGCCGTTCACCAAGCCGGAGTTGATCAACCGGACGGTGGACATCGAGTTCGGCAAAGAATGGCAGAGCGACGACTTTATCGAAGACGAGGTGACCAGGGCGCTGGTGAAAAAGCGCGATCTGATCCTCTCGGCGTTTATCAAGCTGATTCAGAAAGAGATACTGCCCAACCTGGCCCGGCGCCGGGAATACATCACCATCCTGCAGAAAGAGTACCGGGGCCACTCCAAGGACCGGATGAACGAGTTCTGGGCGCTGATGATGCTGCTGCTCGAAAAGACCCTGCCGCACATGCCGTTTTACGGCGAGGACGATTTCCGGCACGGCATTGAGACCGGCGAAAAGGAGATCCGCAAGGCGTGGATCGACTACCAGAACACCAAGGCCAAGGACACCGAGATCGGCAGCAATAACATCCTGAAGCTGTTGGACGGCGTGGTGCGGGAATACATGCTCAAGATGCGGGAGTTGAGCCTGCCACTGAAAGACAAAATCGGCTACGACGAGCCGGTGTTTGAGTGGACGCATCCGGAATACGGCCTGGATATGGTGAAGACCAAGCCGGTGTACGACACCGAAAACGACTGCACGACCAGCCACATCGAGTTTGAGACGACCAGCAAGGAACTGGCCCTGGTGTTCGACCGATTCTGCCGCAACAACGGCAAGCACAACCCCTATGACACCGGGGCAAAGTTGGGCGCCAGGCTCAAGAACGACCTGCCGCTGCTTAAAAAAGGCGGTTGGGATCTGGTGCCGGGGAAAGACGGCAAGATGCACTCCAAGGTGGTGCATGGGCAAAGGTTTTTGAAATTTAGGCATACGGTGGTGCGGTGATGGAAACCATCCACGTTATTTCCGTTTCCGGCGGCAAAGACTCCGGCGCAACGCGCCTGGTTGCCATTGAGAAGGGTATCCCTCATATCGCTGTGTTTGCGGACACCGGCAACGAGCACCAGTCCACCTATGATTATCTTGATTACCTCGAAGAAAAGACCGGGCCGATTGTCCGGGTTAAGGCCGATTTCAGCAAGCGGATACTCAAGCACCGCGCATTTGTGGCCAACGATCAGCGCACCGGCAGGAAATACAAGTATGTCACTGTAGGCCGGGACGACGAAGGGAAGCCGATCAAAAAGAAAACTGGTGCTGGCCGCAAGGTCCGGTGGTCCAACAAAGCAAAACGCCGGGCGCTGGAGAATATGTACCCAACCGGCAACCCGTTTCTTGACCTGTGCATTCTAAAGGGCCGGTTCCCTTCCACTCGGGCGCGTTTCTGCTCACAGGAGTTGAAACGGGAATTGATCGACGATCAGGTCGCGGTGTGCCTCTCTTGGCCGATGGCTACAAAGTGATGTCTTGGCAAGGGGTTCGGGCAGATGAATCACCAGACCGGGCAAAAATGCCGCAAATCGAGCGGCTGGCACCGGAGTTTATCATTGTCCGCCCTATCCTTGGTTGGTCGGCAGAGCGAGTGTTTGCCATGCACCGGCGGCACGGCATCAAACCAAACCCATTGTATTCGATGGGTTGTGGCCGGGTCGGTTGCATGCCGTGTATCCATGCCGGGAAAGATGAGATCCGGAACATTGCCTGGCGGTTCCCGGGAGAGATAGACCGGATCAGGGAGTGGGAGCGGTTAGTTGGGTTGTGCAGCAAACGAGGTATCTCATCCTTTTTTGCTGCGGACAAAACGCCGGGACAGCACCAAAAGCAACACCATCTACCAATGCCAATGATTGACGATGTGGTTAATTGGTCGCGCACGGTACGGGGGGGGCGGCAATTCGGGCTGATCGAATCACTAGCCCCGCCGAAGTGTTCTTCAATTTACGGGTTGTGTGAATGATGAGAATAGCCATCCACGACAGCGACACAACCAAGACCGTGGCGGTATTATGCTGCTCCAATAATAGTTTCTATAAGAGTATGCATGAGGTCGAGGCCTACGACATGCGGCGGGATGCCAAATCATTTGTAGGGGGGATGCCAATTGTGGCCCATCCTCCGTGCAGGGCATGGAGCGCCTATTGCGGGCACCAAGCAAAACCGTTACCGGGAGAGAAAGAGCTTGGCTTGTGGTGTGCAGACCAGTTGCGGGAATGTGGGGGCGTGTTGGAGCATCCGGCCCATTCCCGGCTTTTCGATGCGGCGGGCCTCCCACGCCCAGGCCAATCGGTCGGGGACATGAAGACAATCTCTGTATGGCAAGCCTGGTGGGGATACCCGATGAGAAAGGCAACATGGCTCTGTTTCTCACGGGTGAAGACTGAAAAACTTGTTATCCCATACCGGTTGCATGACCAGGGCGGCGACCGGAGACGGCAACAACTAATGAGCAAGCACCAGCGGGCGGCAACAGTCCCAGCCTTTGCCCGTTGGCTGGTAGACGCGGCTTTATTGGTGTACGAAGCATGAAAAGTGCAAGTGGGTGCAAGCTGGTGGGTGCAAAAACACGGCAAAAGGGTGGATTTGTCAAAAAACCAGACCTCACCCCTTTTTTCTTAGTGTTTTGCAGAGATGGCGGGCGCATTTCTGAAACACTTGCACCCTTGCACCCAAACCTTATTTTTATATTTAATTTTAGTTATTTAGATTGGGTGCAAGTTGGGTGCAAGTTGGGTGCAAGTGGGTGCAAGTTGGGTGCAACTCTTGGGCCTGCTTTTTGAAATGCACCCAAGAAAAACGTCGGAGAAACGCCACTTTACAAAATAGGGTGCTAGGGTGCAACTGAAAAAGCGCCTCGGGGGGCGCAAAACAGCTAAGACCGGGCGCGGCCGCTGTTCCCTTTACCCGCCCATGAGGGCCGCTGCACCCGCCGCCGGCCTCGTTTAGCGGGAGAGAAGATACCTAATATGGGGTTACTTAGTAATAGTATGAAATCGGCTGAAAGAACCGGGGGGAAAGGGGAAAACCACCCTGTTGTCTCTCTCTTTTTTCTTATTAGGAACGTGTAGCAAATAATAGACGGAATAACGGAATCATTCTAACCGCACATAGTAATAAATTGTGCGGTTAATGGTTGGGCATCATACGGGATACCAAGGGATAGCGGGAGGCTGATAACATGAAATGTGCGGTAAGTATTGGAATGAGTCGGGAATGGTCGGGTCTGGGGCTGACCTGTACCCCACCCCCCCCTAAAAGATTCAGCCCAACCCCCTCCAACCTCCACCGAGTGGCTCCTCTAAATTGGGCCTGTTTTTCAGACCTTATTCCCGGGGGGGCGCGGGGGGGATGCTAGACGACCTGCTCGAACAATACGGCCACCATCTTGTGGTGCTGCGCGGCCTCACCAAGCGGAGCGTCGGCGATTATCAGCGCCGGGTGTCTCTGTTCTTCGACTGGCTCAACCAGGACGGCCGCACCACCGCCATCGAGTCGGTCACCCGCGAGGACGTCGAGGCATGGCTCAAGCATCTATACTACGACCGCCGCAACGGCACATACACGCGCCACACCAAGCTCGGGGCGTTGTCCGGGTTCTGGCGGTTCCTGGTGTATGAGAAACTGGCCACCGAGGACATCACAGCGCAGATCCCCAGGCCGCGCATCAAGCCGAAGATGATCCAGTATTTTACCCGGGGCGAGGTGATCAAGTTTTTCGAGGCCAGCCCGCCGACCACCGAGAAGGGACTGCGCGACACCTGTATCCTGATCGTAATGGCTTTTGCCGGTCTCCGGGTTGGCGAGTTGTGCGGCCTGCGGCTGGCCGACCTTGTCGACGATGGCCACTATGTCGACATCCTGGTCAACGAAGAGATCGGCAAGCAGGGCCACAGCCGGGCCGTGGATCTCTGGGCCGCGCCGGCGGTGTTCATCCGCCGCTGGCTCAATGTGCGGATCACCCAGGGCGCGAAGATCGACGACCCGCTGTTTGTCAGCTATCGCAAAAACGACCAACTGGTCGGCCGCCGTCTTTCCGGCAACGACATCGACCGCCTGGTCAAAGAACTAGCCACCGCCGCCGGAGTCCGCAAGCCACGGATCCACTCGCACATGTTCCGGGCCACCCACGGCAGCGACCTGCTTTTTGTGCGCGGCTTCACCATCGCCGCAATCGCGGCCAGGCTCGGACACAAGAACATAGCAACCACCGACCGTTATTTACCGAGGCGCGGCCGGGTCAATCAGGAGTACCGCAGTTTGAGGGATTATTGGCGCACATGGGAACAACTTTATACTCAAGGGGGCGCCACCAGTGTCGAGGGCCGAGAACAGGGAACTGATTGATCAATACGCCGCCAGGCTGGTGCAGGAGTTTGGCGCGGAGGCTGGCGCCGCGATTATGCTGGTGTTGGTCGAAGAGCTCGGTGGTTTCCGGATCACGGTGCCGACCATGGACGAGCTCAACCGGGAGGCCCGCGACCACCGCATCCGCCTCCTATTCAACGGCGCCAACGTGGGCGAACTGGCCGAACGGTTCGGCCTTTGCCCCAGACAGATCAGACGAATTGTGAATGAGGGGTGAAAATGAGCGAATACTTGACATTGAGGTGTCCAAAATGCAAGCGCCAAAAACAGACACCAAGGGCCCCGGTAGACCCAGAAGACGCTACAAGGGTGGAAATAGTTTGTGACAATTGTGATACCGGAGACTTTTCCGAATCAATGTATTTCGACAAAAACAATAACCATATTACAAGAGATTACGTTAGTCGGCCGGCGGCTGGCTAACGCCAAAGTTGAGACGCGCGCCTGCGCAAAGGATAAAAAAGATGGATAACGAAAGACACGCATTAGAGGCAACCGAGCAACGCGCATGTTCGCGCGTCGATTCTCAAACGCCTTGTTATGCCATTTTTAAGGTTGAATCAGGGGCAGAGCTTGCTGTTTTGCTTTGCCCTTCCTGCGGGTGCCCACGCTTTGCGGATTACGCATGTGATACATGCAAGAAACGCGAATACGAAAAAGTGCTTAGCCGCATTGCCAGCCGAACCCAAGACACAGACCTTTTGTGGTGGCAAAAAGAAGCAAGGGCCGCATTGGATGCTTAAGGCATAACGCCTGAATTAAGACGCGGTACACATAACAGGAGGTAGTAGATGGCCAAGAAATGTTTGTTTACTGGTGATGGCCGGAAACCATGTGTGAAGATTGGTTGCGGGACATGTGATTTTTTTGGTGAACCCGCAAGCCTCCAACAACCCGAATGTGTACCCGTCGTTTTGAATGATTTGTTGTCTTGCGCCCATTGCGGAGGCACGATTGACCACAGGGCGTTATTGGGGGAAGTGATTTTCAGTTGCTCAAATTGCTACGCTGAAACTCGGTTTAAAAAGGAAGGCTTGACGATTGAAAAGCAAATGGAAAAATTCAAACACAGAGCAAGATAACGTCTAAACTCACTTGCGACTGAAAGGGAAAACTATGAGCCAAAGACCATTGAGAACAGTAGACCCCATACTGGATGCACCAACTCCGACGCCGCAGGCGTCAAGTGCAGTGCCTTGTTATGGCACCTTGCACAAAGTTGACCAAGGGTGCGTTATTGCTGGCCGGACTAAGAATATACAGATTTACCCATTGCACGACGAATTTAGAAAGTGCAACGCAATAAGCCTGACAGTGGAAGAAGGCGAAACTCTGATGACTAAAGAA
Organism: Desulfobulbaceae bacterium; assembly: GCA_029865195.1. Classification (GTDB taxonomy): domain Bacteria; phylum Desulfobacterota; class Desulfobulbia; order Desulfobulbales; family UBA5123; genus UBA5123. Next base: position 28,975 of record JAOUHH010000001.1, on the reverse strand, counting down.
GAGGTAGGGGAAGTTATCGCCGCTTTGCAAAAAGTGCAAGAATTGATAGTGGCATAACGATTAGCTCACTGGACGCGCCAACGTGCTGCCAGTAAACATACCCTAGCTACCCGCGTTCCAGTGAAGCGACGGGTTAGCGAATACCATAATACGACGAGGCACGACATGAATGAATATGATTTTGAATTGTGGAAATGCGTAACAGTGAACACCCACAGTACCAAAAAGGTTATCTCGGACGAAATGTATGACTCAATTCTTGAATTGGTTGAAATAATCGACGGGGTGCGCCTGGGAAGCTACGGAATGGAGTTGGCGCTAATCTGCGACACTGCCGACGAAGACCTTTTGAAGGAGAAGATAGAGGGAATTATCTCTCGCTAACTCTTGAATTCAGCGGACCAGCCACCGGGCCTGGCTGGATAACCCGCGCTGACCCTGGTCCGCTGGAGTGATTGGTTATACCATGGACTTAAAATCATTTGAGCAAGCTTTTGGTGATGGCTTGGGGAGTTCCACCGGGCAATGTGCCTGTGGGGCGGTGTTTTACAACCCCGACGGAGGATGGGATTGGGAGGACGGAGAACTTGAGGGCTACAGGGGGATGGCTGATGCTGTTGAGCTCGATTACGCGGTTGGTTTTTTGTCATTCGAGGGCGCTCAGTATGTGCTTGATTGCGAATGCTGGCACAGTCGGGCGGAAAAGATAATGAAGTTTCTCGATTCCCACGCCCACAAAATTGTCGATTACATGCATCTGGAGAAGGAAAGGGCTGTCGCTGAAGCTGCGGCGATGCCTACGGTATAACAAAAAAGCTCACCAGCACCGCACAGCGGTGTCTGGTGTAGCGACAGTTATGTCTCCATAAAGTGACACCCTCTGCCAGCCTGAGTCCCCTTTCTCTGCTATCGCAGGTGAAGGGGGATAATCAGTGGCAGACGACAAAGACGACAACACCACCACCGAAGAACTCGGCATTCCGGCCGCCGCCAAGGTAAAACGCAACTACACCTTGAGCGCGGCCGCGCTGGAGCAACGCCGTCAGGCCGCGCTGCAGCCCAAGCCCGGCATGGTCGGCAAGCGCAACGCCTGGAAGACCGGCCAGTACGCCTCGTCGTTTATATCCCGCATCAAGCCCTGCAAGTCCACCTGCGATAAATACCCGTGCCAGCTGGTCACCGAAAACGCCACCGTTGCCGGCAAAGATTGCCTCGACAAGGCCGAACTGCTCGCCACCATTCACATCATCCACGACGCCATCAAAAACCCCAAGGACAACGCGGGCGGCTTTCAGGAGATCGCCGCGGCCAACATCGCCAACTGCATCAACATCCTCGAGATGCTGCAGCAGGCGATCATCCAGGATGGGGTGGTGCTCAAGGAAAAAACAGTCGGCAAGGGCGGCGTCACCGAAAAATTCAAACTCCACCCGGCCCTGCTTGCCTTGCCGAAGATGATACAAGACCTCAACCTCACCCCCGACCAGTTCTTGATCACACCCAAGGCGCAGGCCAAGGCGGAGGGCGAACAGGAGGCCGCCAAGACCATCGGCGAGTTGCTCGGCGCTGCCGGCAGGCAGTTGGCCGCCGCCAAAGCCTCGAAACAAGAGGGGTAGGCCATGGAGCCTATCCGGATTGCCGACGCTGGCAAAGGCGTCATCGTGCCGCCGGAGGTGTTCGAGCAAACACTCGAGTCCCTCGACTGGACATGGCAGCAGGTGAGCCGCGGCGAACTGCCGCCGCCTTTTGAATCGCTCGAACAGTTCCAGCTGGCGATCATCGGCGCCGACGCCCTGCTCTGGTGTACTGCATTCATGCACGAGCCGGAAGACCCGGACCACCTCGACCCATACTCCTTTTTTGATTATCAGATCGAGTCCCTGCGCCACGACGGGTCAACCGTCCACAAGTGCGGGGCGGAGGTCGGCAAGACCCGCGAGATTGTCGCCTGGGTGCTGCATCGGGCATACACCACCCCCAACGGCTCCGGCCTGATCGCCGCCCCGCAGCAGACCCACCTGGACGAGATCATCGAGGCGATGACCGACCAGTTCTCCTGGAATGACGATCTGGCCCGTGATCTGGTCCGGCACAAGAAGCACCCGCACCACGCATTCTATTTCCGCAACGGCTTCAAGGTGGATTTTCGCCCGGCCGGCCACGATGGCGAGGCGTTCCGTGGCGTCCATGTGCGGACCTTCGCCATCATGGACGAGGCGGCCAAGTGCAAGAACCCCAAACAGTTCAGCGAATTCTGGCGGGCCATGAAGCCCACCGCCGTCGGCCGCATCTATTCGGTGCCGGACGGCGACCGCTCCTGCGAATTCTACAAACTCGGCCAGCGGGCCGCCGGCAACAAGGAGGACGACAATGACCAAGGCGTTGCAAAACATCTTAACTTCCGGCTTTTCAAGTGGGCAAAAACCCTTATGCCGCCTCCTTACTGGACCGACGAGCGGCGAAAATTCTACGTCGAGCAATACGGTGGAGAAGATTCTCCGGGATACCAGCACAACGTCCTCGGCGAAGACGGGGATCCGGAAAATACTGTCTTCCCCTGGCATCATCTGAAACATTGCATCCGGCAGATCGACGCCTACCGCTGCCTGAAAATCCTTGTCGACTCCAGCCACGGCGAGGTGATCGTCACCGGCTACCGCTGCGAGATGGGCATGGCCCACGGCGAGCCGCATGCGATCCCGGTCAGCCTGATCGATACCTACTACCCGCAGGCCACCTTTTTTGATGCCGACGACTCCGGCCAGTCTGATTTCACCCGCCTGCTCCGCTCGTTCTTCGTTGCCGTGCCAGGCCTCAAGCGCGGCGGCGGCGATCTCGGCTTTTCCGGCGACCCCACCGAGATCATCGTCAAGAACATCATCGGCAAGCAGGAGCGCTGGGTCGCCCGGCTGCAACTCAAGCACGTCACCTACGACCAGCAGTGCCAGGCGCTCAACGCCATGGATGATGTCTATGGGCCGATGGAGTCGCTCAAGTGGGGCACGGACTTCGGCAACGCCGGGTCGGCGGTGGCGCACGACCTGCAAGGGCTGGCGATCTACGATGCCAAGGAGTACGAACACCGGCTGCGCGGCTTCCAGTTCGAGTCCACCACCGACAACGTCTCCGAGGATGGCGCCCCGCTCATCGATAACAAGACCGGCAAGCCGTCGCGGATCACCCTCAAGGAACTGGCCACCGATCTCCTGGTCAAGAAGATGCAGCGACAGCAGCTGGAGATCCCACCGGACCCGGACATCATCCACTACTACACCAACCACACTGTCCGCATGGGGCAGAAGCACCGCATATTCCGCAAGGACGACGATCATCTGATCGACGCCGACCGCGCCCAGATACTGGCCCACATCATGGCCGAAACCGTGGAGGATATTTTCGCATGAACTTTCCCAACCTGCTTACCCGCGCCAAGGGGTTTTTCGCCAAGGACGCCGCCTTCACCAACGGGGTGCAACTCCGGCCCAACGACGGCCAGGGGCCGTTCACCCCTTACTTTCAGTCATTCATCCCCCGCAACGTCGAGGCATCGTTCTACGAGTTCCTGCGGGAGGCGATCCCGATCGTGGATGCCGCCATCGGCCGGCTGGTGTCGCTGGACGGCCACATCGTCGTCAAGGGCAACAACGACAAACTGGTGGATATAATCAACGACTGGAAGGACAATGTGGCGGTCAACGATCTGCAGACCGGCCTGCAGGCCTTCCACGCCAACGTGAGCAACGAGGCATTCGAGCAGGGATTCGGCCTGGGTGAGTTCATCACCGACAAGGCCCGCCGCGACATTATCGGCCTGCGGGTGGCGGACTCCAAGTTCATCAAATTCCGGCGTCAAAGCCCGGCCGGCGGCATCGATATCCTGCAGAAGGCCTCCGCCGACCTGGACTGGCGGCTCCTCAAGCGCGACAACCTGATGTATTTCTCCATCGGCAACGAGAACCAGAACCCCCACGGCACCCCCATGCTCCGCTCCTGCGAGTTCGTGGCCAAGGTCCTCGCCACCATGCACAACTCGCTGCTCAACGTCTGGGAGCGGTTTGGCGATCCGAGCTATTCGGTCACCTATAAAACCAGCAAACGGGACGGCGCCGACCACAAGACCCGCCGCGATCAGATGGCCACCGAGTTCGACGCCGCCGTGCGGGCAAAACGGGCGGGCAAATCTGCCGACTTTATCCGCGCCATCGACAAGGACAGCGACATCGATATCAAGATCATCGGCGCCGACGGCCAGGTGCTGGAGATGGAAGTCCCGTCTCGACATGTGTTGGAGCAGATCGTCAGTAAAACAGGCCTGCCGCCGTGGATGCTCGGGCTGCACTGGTCCACCACCGAGCGCCTCGCCAACTTCGAGGTCGAGATGGTGCTGGCCGATGTCGTCACCAGGCAGGCCGCCAAACTACCGTCTTTTACCCGTCTGGTGCAGACCATGCTCCTGCTGCGCGGCTACACCTGGAAGAAGGGCGACTGGTGGCTCGAATTCGAGCAGGTCAACCTGCACGACGTTGTCGCCCAGGCGCAGGCCCGGTTCCTCAACGCCCAGGCCGACATGTACCACGTTCAGAACGCCGAGACCCTCGGCATCGCCCTCGATGTGCGCGACCTCTCCATCGGCAAGGCGCTGGCCGTGCATGGTGAAAAATCGTTCAAGCTGCCCGGCGAGACGGTCAAGGCGGCCAAGTCCTGCGGCTGCAAGGAGGGCCGGCGGGCGGAGGAGTGGCCGGAGGTGGACAGCCTCGAGGAAGAGTACGAAAAGCGCCTGCAGGGTGATTGGGCCGATCTGCTCGCCCGGGTGAAGACCATCCTCGGGCTCGATCAGGCCAGGGGCGCGAAAGAAGAAGGCGACCCGCCTGGCTTTTCGATGTCTGCCGAGCAGCGCGGCCTGATCGACGCCGAGTTGAAAACATGGCTTGCCGCCTACAACCCGGCGTCAAAGGAATCGCCGGTGTATTGGTTCTACGGCCAGGCGTTCAGCGCCGGGGTGATCCGGGCGGCCCGGATGGTTGAAGACGAGGTGACGCTGTTGTCGATCCTCAAGAACCACGGCATCTTCGACAAGCTGGTCAAGGATGGCTTTGATCTGGTCAAGGACAACGCCACCAAGGCGCTCCGCAACAAGATCCTGCCGGAGATGGAGGCCCACGTCATCGCGGGCAGCAACCCGGTGGAGGTGGCCCGCAGGCTGGAAAAGCTGTTCACCGACAAGAACGCCGACTGGCAGCGGCTGGCAAGGTCTGAAATGGCGATGGCGGCGGAAAGCGCCAAGCATGCCGAATGGAAAGAGCGCGGCCTCAAGCGGCTGGATTTCGCCCCGGCCCCTGATGCCTGCGATATGTGCCGCAGCCTGGCCGGGGAGTATGACATCGACAAATGCCCCCTGCCGGTCCGCGATACCCACCCAAGATGCCGGTGCAGCAGTCGCCCGGCGAAAAGTGAGGCGTGATTTTTTGGGCCGGCTGGGATATTGTAGTTTTATGAAAAAAACAATCGTAATAACCATCGCCTTAATGGTGCTGTGCCCGTTCACGGCAGCAAGCAAGACAATCCATAAGGAAAAGTGGTATCAGCAGCAATGGTGTGAGGAGCAGCGCGGAGTTCAGGAAGTCGTGTTGCCTGATCAAACCCGTTGCGACTGCCTCACGGCAACGAACGCCGTTGAGTTTGATTTCGGGAAAAAGTGGGCCGAAGCGATAGGGCAAGCACTTTATTACTCGCTTCAAACCGGCAAAAAAGCTGGTATCGTCTTGATACTTGAGACCCCCAAAGATCGTAAATACTGGCTGCGCTTAAACAGCACGATTGAACACTACAATCTACCGATTGATGCTTGGGCGGTCGATAGTAACGGCATTGGGTTGCCGTGAAACTATCGGTCGTTATTCTTTTTGAAGTTGTCTATAATTTCCTCAACATCCTTTGTTGATAGTTTCCGCCAGCTTGATCTGTTTTTGTTTATGTGGTCACGAATCAATTTTGTTATTGCGTGATCCTTTACCATATCCATAAACTCTTCAAAAAGAACCCCAAACGGCAATGAATCCCTTTTTGATTCTTTGTTAATGTAGTCAACCGAGAGGAGGTTAAATTTGCATGCACGTTTGATGTCCTCTTTAAGTAGTATTCCCTCTATCGCCGTTGCAACAAAACGCTGGCCGCAGCGACAAGCAAACTCTTGCCCAATAATTTGGAGTTTTTTATCGCCGAGTTTGTATAGTCTTTCGCAATGTGGACATCTGGTATAGTTATACATGGCCTATGTAATTAAATGTGCGGTAAGGTGTGTACCCTAACCGCACATTTAATTATTGACAATAGAAAAACCAGGAGATAACTTGGGGGTGTAGCGGCAAAATCCGCTACCGGGTTTGGAAGCCCGGAAACAAAGGCGGACACCACCGCCACCCCCAGTGCAGGTGGTTTTTTTGTGTCCGCAGCATAGCTTACCTTTTGGGTGGGCCGTGCGGGGAGCTTCGGCTCGCCGGTTCCTTTGTTCCGGTCTTCCAACCCGTACGGTTCCGCCCTTTTTGTGTTTGGAAGCGCAGAGGGCGGGGAGTTCTTACCCCAACAAAGGAGAAGCCGCCATGTCCGCGCAAGCCAAACAACTTGAACCAGTCCCTTTTCACGGGGACACCATCTTTGCCGTTGACCACAACGGCGAACCCTTCGCCCCGGTCAGGCCGATCATTGAGAACATGGGGCTAAACTGGGCAAGTCAGTATGTGAAATTACAGAATAACAATGATCGATGGGGTGTTGTGATTATCACAACGCCTTCCGCAGGAGGGATTCAAGAAACCATCTGCATCCCCATCCGCAAGGTTGCCGGGTTCCTGGCCACCATCAATCACAAGAAAGTCCGCCCAGAACTCCGGGAAAAAATCCTCTCTTATCAAAACGAATGCGACGACGCCCTGTGGCAATATTGGACCACCGGCAGGGCCGAACGGATGCAGTATGCCGGAGGCGCGGCCTTGCCCTCCCCTGGCCTTTCCATGGACGCCATCTCGGCTCTGTGCCGCGAGGCGGACAAGTACCTCAAGGGCAAGGCCAGCCTTCGGGCGCTGCACTTCTTCACCGGCATGCCGGTTGCCGACCTGCTGGAGGAAATCGAATCGCCGGACCCTGCCGCCTCGGACGTGGCCGCCACCCTGTCGCAGTATCTTTCCCTGCTGCTGCCATCACCACCGAACGGCTGCGGCCTTGAAACCGGCACCGGGCCTGACGGCCAATGGCTGCAGGGCACCACGGCACAGTTCTTCGGGGCGTTCATCGCCGCCGGGCGGGCGCCCAGGTTGCCGCTCATCTTCAGAAACCCAAAGCACCTTGGAACACTCTTTTCCCGCGAGTCAGAATCGCTGGCGTTTTTGGGATGGCGGCGCGAGCCTTGCCGCAAGATCGCCCACGGTTACCGCTATCACCGCTTTGTCCGGTTTGCCGATATGGCGGAAGGGGGTGAAGCATGAGCGCCACCATCGTCCGTTTGCCGGTAAGACCCCCAGCCGATCAAGGCGGTCGCCACTCAAAGGCGGCATGCCATTGGAGAAGGTCGATTGTAGGTTTTCTTGAAACCTGCGACCTTTTGGAGTTGATTCTTGTTTCCGGGCGTCTGCTCTCCCAGCCCGGCTATCACGATTATCTCAAAAGACAAGGAGCCAAGGGGCGGCTTTCAGTCGTCACGAAGTAGCCAGCCCATCACCGCTCGCCCACCTAACCCCGCCCATCCCGGCGGGGTTTTTTGTTGCCCATCCCCCCCACCCGCACAAAGTGACATCCTCTGCCAGCCTGCGTCCCGCTTACCTGCTACGAGAAAGAGAACCCCTTAAAAAGTAGAACTTTTTCATCTCTTTCTATGCAGCACGGAGGACAGGCCCATGGCGAAAAAGAGCGACAAGATCACTACCGACGGCAAGGACTTCAAGGGTTCTGGCGTTGAGGGCCAGAAGGACGCCGAAAGCGATCCTACATCCACCCGCCGCGCCCTTGTGCGTATGAAGATGATCTGCAGCGCGATCACCGAGTTGGCGGCCGACGAGTACACCGAAGAAGGAAAGCCGGAAGTGGCGGCCCTTGAAAACCTTCTTGGTTTCGACATCTCCGCCGATGAGCGCGACGCTGCCGAGGGCATGCTTGCCGCCCACCAGGCAGCCCACGAGGCAGGCCGCCAGGCCAAGGATGAAATGACCGCCGCCCTTGAGTCCGCCCATGCCGACAACAAAACCCTTGCCGCCTCGCTGAAAGAGGCCAACGGCAAGATCGCCGAACTCATCCGCACCACCCCTGCCCCAGCTGATGATGCTCCCGCCGCAGCCGGGGAAGAGAAAGCGGTCGAGCCGGCCACCCGCCTGCAGTCCAAGGTCATCACCGGCGAGCATGTGCTGGCCATGATGAAGAAAGGGAAAAAAGACTGATGGCCGGCCAGAGCACATACAACCCCGGCGAGATCCGGAGCAAGTCGGCAGGCAGCGGACTCAAGGCCACTGCCGCCGGTGTCGAGATCACCGACGACATCCTTGCCAAGATCAACCGCTACGCCCTTGAGGCCGTCACCGCCGAGGCCGTCTTTGTCCGCAAGCAGTTGCTGGCACACAACGGCGTTGACCGCGACCGGGAACGCTTCAACGAGGCGCTGCTCGACGATTTCGCCACCACCCTGCCCGGCAAATCCACCCTGTATTTCCACGCCCGCCGCGACTATCTGCCGCTGGGCCTCTATTTCGACGCCACCACCGAGCAGATCAGCCCGGAGAAATTCAAGGAGCTCACCGGCGAAGACCCGCGCCTGCCTGACGGCGTTGCCGCCGTCAAGGTGCTGTGGGCCTGGTACTACGTGATCAAGACGCCGAGCGTCGAGGACATCCTCGCCAACATCAACGGCGGCACTTATCGCCATTGGTCGATTTCTTTCATCGCCGCCGACATGGCCCCGGTAAAGGGCAAGCACGGCGAAACCATGTTCTGGGAATACACCGGCCCCGGTGAGGCCACCGAGGGGTCGCTTGTCTGGCTCGGAGCGCAGCAGGGGGCAACCTCGCAAAAATCCGCCAAGTCCGGCGCAGATGCCGACGAAGGCAACCAACCACAACAGAGAGGAAAAGGTATGAACGCACTCAAGAAGATGTTGGGCGCCGTGTTGGGTAAATCCTTCGGCGACGACACCACCGACGACCAGATCACCGAGTCCGTCAAATCCGTCATTGCAGCCAAGGACGCCAAGATCACCGAACTCACCGGCCAGGTCGAGGAATCCAAGGCCATGGCCGCCCTCGGCAAGCAGTTTCAGGATGGCCTGATTGCCGACTATGTCCGGATGAAGGCCGCCCTCGGCGAGATCGAGCAGACTGAAGAGGCCAAGACCAAGACCAAGGGATTCGCCGCCACGTTCGACGTCGAGTTCCTGGGGCAGGAAGTGAAGGGCCTGCAGAAACGGATGAACGAGAAGTTCCCGGACGGTGGCCAGCTTGAGGGCGACGACCGCCGCGACAAGTCGGCAGACTCCACCGACGCCGCCTTCACCGGCTCAAAGAATCCGCTGGTGCCCCGCGACAGCAAGTAAACGGCACCGCGCAACGATATTCACCTCCTAACTCATTACACGGAGAACGAACATGGCAAACGAACTCGCAACCCCCCGTGACGGCGTCCAGCATCTGCGGACCCGCAAGCATACCCACAACGCCGCCGTAGCCGCCAACGAGATCATCGTGGTCAACGGCGACATCCTGATCGCGGTATCCGCCGCCCTCGCCAACGTCGAGAACGTCTACATCTACCGGGGCCGGGCATCCTTCCCGAAAACCACCGGCGCAAGCAGCGCCATCGCCGACGGCAAGGAATGTTTCTGGGACGCCACCAACGGCGTGGCCACCGAGTCCAAGGGCATGTCCGCCGCCGACGCGGTAGCCGACGGCGGCAACACCGGCAACGGCACCGTGACCGGCGAAGCAGTCGGCGCCAACGCCGTGGCCGAGAGCTGGACCCTGCTGTGCATCGCCGCCGCCGCCAATGGCGGCACCTTCTCGGTGATCGGCTCCAAGTCCGGCCGGATGGCAGACGCCGAGGTCGGCGTTGCCTATGCCAACGGCTTTGTCGCCTTTACCATCAACGACGGCGCCACCGACTTCGTGGTCGGCGACAAGTTCACCCTCGCCGTTACCCAGGCCAACAGCAAGATCGGCAAATCCGCCGAACCGACCACCGATGACGACGACGAAGTCATGGTGATGCTCAACGAAAATTAAGCGGCCCCTTGATTAACCGCGAACACCAGCAAGGAGTAACAACATGATCATCAACGGAAAGCAGTTCATCGACTGGGATAAGTTGAGCAAGGTTCCCGCCAATCTCCAGAAAGTCGCCATCTATGACGCCGTCTGCCAGGGTTTCAAGGCCATCGCCGCCGACTCGGTCAAGATGGTCGCCGCCGGGTCCGTGCAGGGCCAGAAGATCATCGGTATCGACCCGAACCTCGTCGCCTCCGGTCCGCCCATCGTCATGGTCGGAAGCGACACCGTCGAGTCTCCGGATCGAGGCTATGAGGCCCTGTTCGCCGACGTGGACATGCGGGCCAGCTCCAACGACACCTTCGAGATGCTCGACATCTCCGGCGGCGTCACCTTCTACCAGAAAAAGACCGGCGAAGAGGCCAAACTCTCGCGCCTGCCTTCCAGCGCCAAGTCACAGGTCGGCCTGCTCCGTTTCATCGGCGGCTTCGCCATCGAGGACGACTGGCTCCGTTTCAACAAGTATTACCTGATTGATGACCTGACCAAGGACACCTTCAACAACTGGTATAACCAAAAGGCCGATCTCTTCTATGGCCTGATGGCAGCCATGGGCGCTGGGATCAACCAGGCGTTCGCCACCGACGACGTCACCACCATCAACAACGCCTGCGCCGCCATCGTCACCGAGATGGAAGCTGCCGGCTACAGCGTCTCGGCCGGCAGTGGTTTCTACATCACCTGCCACCCGATACTGATGTCCCGCATCTACAAGGCGCTGGCCGCGAGTTTTGTCAACGCCAACTCCAACAACAACCAGATCACCTACAACATCAAGGGCGTCATCCCCACCGCCAAGATCGCCAGCACCAGCTATTACGTGTCGCTGCCCGGCCTCAAGAACAAGAAGGGCGAGTGGGAAGACCTCAACGCCCGCCCGGCCCAGCGCAACGAACTGGTACTCGGCGCGGACCATGTCTGGACCGGTGCGTATAACGGCGCCATCGGCGAAAGCAAGCAGCACAAGCGCTGCGCTCTCTCTTAACCAATAACCAGGGCGGGCGGGGGATGATCCCCGCCCTGCTCTGCCGGTGCCGCCATGGGCAAGGTTTCTCTCGACGATATCAAGAATCTCGGGTTCACCCCCGAGCAGTTCAGCCTGACTGCCGCCACCTTCGATGCGTGGCTGCAGGGTGTTATCGACGAGCAGGCCATGCTGCTGGAAGTGCGGGTCGGCGCGACCGCCTACGCTTCGGCCGTCACGGCGACCGCTGCTTATGTCAAGCGGGCCGAAAAGTGCCTCGTCGCGGCTGAACTGTTCCAGCGGCGGATCGTGTCGATTGCCGGGAACGCCGTGCCCAACGGCCAGGAGCCGGAGACAACGGCGCTCGATAAGCAGAAACGCGCCATGCTCGCCGAGGCGCAGGGCCTCATCGATCGGCTTGCCGCCTCGGCGGTGTCCGATGCTTCCGACTTCGCCTGCGGCGCGGTAATCACCAGCCATTTCGAGGATGATAATGCTTGAAGTCCGCGTTGACATCAAGGGCAGCAAGGCGATCGTCGGCGGGTTTGACCGTTTCGCCGCCAATGCCCCCGCCGCTGTCCGCCGCGGGTTGACGCGCATCGTCAGAGGCGTTCACCGTGAGGCTTATGACCTGTTGAGCGGCCCCGGTGGCGATACAGGCGGATACCCGGTGCCGGTGGTGACCGGCCATCTCCGCAGTCATCTCGATTTTCTCGAACCACGCCAGACAAAGACAGCCAACGGCGCGGTGTTCACAACCGGCGATCTCGACGCCATGCTGTTTGATTCTGCCCGCTACGCCACAGTGATCCACGACGGCGCCAACTCATCCAGCGCCCACGGCCCCCGGTCATTCGCCGACGACGCCCTTGAGCGCTTCAACGAAGGTGACCGCATGGCATCGATCATGGACGACGAGCTCGGCGACGAACTGAAAAAGGTGGGCAAATGAATCTCGCGGATCTTTCCGGGGTGCAGGCCATGGCCATGTTCATGGTCTCGGTTGCCTCATACGAGGTGTTGAAACTTTCGGTCGGGCTGGTTTTCGGCCGCCTGACCGCGCCAGGCTTCGTCAAGATCAAGGACTGCGAGCAGTGCGCGGCCAAGGAACTGCGAAACGACGTCAAGGCGATCAAGCGCGTCCTGGTGGTGATGGCCACCGGCGGAGAAGTCAGCGAGGAAGACCTCAAAGGACTGGTGAATTGATCATGGCCGAATTTGAAAAAGCATTCAAGGCCCTGATCGGCGTCGAGGGCGGCTACGTCAACGACCCGGCCGATCCCGGCGGCGAGACCAAATACGGGATCAGCAAGCGGAGTTATCCGAGCCTCAATATCGCCGCGCTGACCATCACCCAGGCCATGGGCATCTATAAGCGCGATTTCTGGGATAAGGCCCGACTTGACGAGATCGTCGATCAGGCCATTGCCGAGGAGGTGTTTGACTCCATGGTCAACATCGGCCCCAAGGTCATGCGCTGGCTGCAACGGGCCTACAACCTGACCAACTGGAACGACGGCAACCGCGATCTGGTTGTCGACGGCGTCATCGGGTCGGGGACCATCGCCGCCATCAACCAGGCGTCCCGGCCCGAACGCATCCTGAAAACCTTGAACGGCCTGCAGTTCGGCCACTATGTCGAGTGCGTGGAGAACAACCCTAAACTCGAAAAGTGGTTCGGCGGCTGGCTCACCAGAGTTTGGGAGAGATGATATGAAACTCCTCGATGTGCTGCTCAAGGCAGGATCAACGGCTCTCAGTGTAGCGTGTCCGACTGCGGCGCCGATCATCGGCATGATCAACTCCCTGCTGCCCGCCGACAAACAACTCCCGGCCACGGCCACCGGCCAGGATGTGCATTCTGCCATCCAGACCCTGCCGCCGGACCAGCAGTTCGCCATCCTCACCAAGCAGCTGGACGTCGAGATTGCCGACATCGACGCATGGTCGCGCATTGTCGATTCGCTGGCCAAGGCCGACGCCACCGGCAACAGCACCCGCCCATGGATCGCCAAGTGGGCGTCCATCGTGGTGCTGCTCTCCATCGTGGCGTTCATGTCCGCCTGGGTGTCGGCCATCGTCACCAACAATGCGGCCACCCTGGAGAAGATCAACGGCTCCCACATGACTATCCTGGCGCTGCTCGGCCCGGTGATCGCCTGGGTTGACCGCTATTTCGGCAAGCGCACCGACGAGAAGAAGGCCCGCTACAGTCTGGCAGTCGGCCAGGCTCCGGCCGGTGGGGCCTTGGCCCAGGCCATTCAGGCATTCAGGGGAACGAAATGACCACCACCCTCAAGACCGCGCTCGACAACCTGGCCGTTCAGATCACCGGCAACGAGCCGTTGCAGGCCTTTGCACAGCAGCAATGGGGCAAGAACGTGGCGGCGCGGATCAGCTTCCGACGCCGCACCGAGATCCACGCCTCGGAGTTGCCGCTGGTGCTGATCACCTGCCCGAGCCGAGGCAAACGCACCCAGATCAGCGGCGGCATCATGTGCCAGCCGCAGGTTCGGTTGTACTTCGGCTTTTATCAGCCGAAATCAGAGCTGGTGGTGGCGGAGCAGCTGGTCGCCGAGGAACTGATCGAGGATGCCATCTACGGCGACACCGGCCTCGGCGACACCGTCGACCGGCTCGACATAACCGCATCGAGCAACGACGAGGGCGCCGCCGCGCCGACATGTTTCACCGTGATTGATTTACAGATCGAGTTTACCCGCGGCCAGGTTGATGTCGACACCCTCGACGACTTCCTGCGGACGCATACCGAGTGGGATATGGCAACGCCGGACGGACAGATTGACGCCGTCGACGATCTCAACATCCCGCAAACATAACAGAAGGGGGCAACCATGCCGAACAGCAACGAAATTTTTGTCAAACCCGGCCCTGGTCTGCTCGTTCGCAAGCCGGACGGCAGTCGCCTGGCCGAGGATGGGGAACTGGTGCCGCGCACCGCCTACTGGTTGCGCCGCCTGAAAGATGGCGATGCCGTCCAGGCCAACGCCCCGAAAAAGATCAACGCCAAGAAGGGGGAATGATAAATGCCGATCTCATTCGATTCTATTCCGAGTCAACTGCGGGTGCCGCTGGCCTACGTTGAATTTAACAACGAGCGGGCCGTATCCGGTACGCCCGGCATCATGCACAAGATTCTGGTCATCGGCCAGCGGTTGGCCGCCGGTGAGCAGGCCGCCGAGGTGCCGTTCCGGGTCAACTCTCCCGGCCATGCCGAGGCCGCAGCAGGCCGTGGCTCGATGTTCAGCCACATGATCAACGCCCTCAAGCTCAACAACCGCTTCACCGAGACATGGGGCATCCTGCTCGATGACGACGTCGCGGGCGTAGCCGCCGCTGGCAACATCCTTTTCGGTGGCGCCGTCACCGCCGCCGGCACCCTCAACCTGTATATCGCAGGCAACCGGGTCCGGGTGGCGATTGCCGCCGCGCAGACATTGAGCAGCATTGCCACCGCCGTGGTCGCCGCAATCAACGCCGACACCTCGCTGCCGGTGACCGCAGCCGTGAACGGTGGCGTTCCGGAGCAGGTGGACATCACCGCCCGCTGGAAGGGTGAAACCGGCAACGGCATCGACCTCCGTGTCAATTATTACCAGGACGAGAAGACCCCCACCGGCCTGACCACCACCGTCACCGCCATGACCGGCGGCACCGGCAATCCTGATATTGCAGACGCCGTCGCCGTGCTCGGCGACGAGTGGTGGAACCACATCGTCATGCCGTACACCGACTCGGCCAACCTGACCGCGCTGGAAACCGAGCTCACCGACCGCTGGGGACCGACCCGCCAGATCGACGGAATTGCCTACGCCGCTTATCGCGGCACCCAGGCCGCCACCCAGACCTTCGGCGACGGCCGCAACAGCCTGCTGGTCACCTGCATGGGGACCGGCATCTCGCCCACCCCGCCCTATGTGTGGGCCGCCGCCGTGGCCGCCGAGGCCGCTCACAGCCTCGCCATCGACCCGGCCCGGCCGCTGCAGACCCTGGTGCTCGATGGGGTTTTGCCGCCGGCCATTGAGGATCGCTGGACCATGGAAGAGCGCAACCTGCTGCTGTATGACGGCATTGCCACCCACACCGTCGACTCCGGCGGCCGGGTGCTCATCGAGCGGCTCATCACCATGTACCAGGAGAACGCCTACGGGGTCGCCGATCCGAGCTATCTGGACGTCAACACCCCGGCGACGCTCTCGTACCTGCGCTATTCAACCCGCGCCCGGATAACCCAGAAGTTCCCGCGCCACAAACTGGCAGACGACGGCACCAACTACGGCGCCGGGCAGAAGATCGTGACGCCCAAGGTGATCAGGAACGAGCTGATCGCGTTGTTCAAGGAGTGGGAACTGGCCGGTCTGGTCGAGAACATCGACCAGTACAAGGCCGATCTGGTTGTCGAGCGTGACGTCAACGACCGCAACCGCGTCAACGTGCTCGCCCCGCCGGATCTGGTCAACCAGTTCCGCGTCTTCGCAGAGCAGATGCAGTTTATCGTGTAACCGATTGAGCCCGGCCGCAGTCAGGCCGGGCCTCTTCAAAGGAGAGAACCATCATGTCAAAGAGACTTGGGATCGCCACCATCAAGTACGACGGCAAGGTGCTCAACAGCCGGCCCGGCGCGAGCATGGACCCCGGCGGCATCGCCCGCAAGTCGGTCATCACCGATCTGAATATCGGATTCAGCGAGGAACTCCGGCAGTCGAAGGTCGAGTGCGAGATCGCCTACGACAAGGACACCAGCCTTGCCGAACTCGGCCAGATCAGCGGCGCCACCTTGACCTTCGATTGCGACACCGGCCAGAGCTACGTGATCAAGGATGCCTGGATCACCGACACCCCGCAGCTGACTGCTGGTGACGGCGGCAAGGTCAAACTGACCTTTGAAGGCCCGGCCGCCGAGGAGATGATGTGATATGGCGACCGTAACCGTTGAACTCGCCCACGGCCTGACCATCGGCGACGTGAAACACACCCAGGCGGAGTTGCGCGAGGTCACCCTCGCTGACATCATCGCCGCCCAGGAGGAATCCGAGCGGGCGGTGCCAACCCCTGACGGCTACGCCCTGGTGAGCAGCCCGACCATGATGGGTTTGCATACTTTACGCCGGCAGATCGTCCGCATCGGAGATTACCCAGGGCCGCTCGCCGTGAATGAGATCAAGCGGCTCCACCGCGACGACTTCGAGGCCCTGCAACGTGAGGCCGACAAGCTCGACAAACTGACCCTCGGCACGGTGACTGACCGGGGGCGAGATGACGGCGCTCCATCCGGCGATTGAACGGAGCGCCGCGGTGTTTATTCGCCGGGCAGGATGGCAGCGCGCCGACGTAGTCGCCCTCACTGTGCGGGCATTTTTGCGACAGATCAAGATCATCGAGAGCGTTGATACATGAGCGAAGTGAGATCAACCATCGCCGTCGACATGGTCGGCAACCTTCAGGACAAGGCCCGTCGGTTCGGCAACTCCATGGAGGATCTCAGCAACCGCGGCGTCCGCAGCTTGTCGCGGCTGTCGCCGGCGGCGCGGCAGGTAAGCCGAGGGCTCGATGCCGTCGGCAACAAATACACCGCCCTGCTGACCGGCGCGGCAGGTGTCGGCACCTATCGCATGGTGACCGGCCTGCAAACCCGCTTCACCCGCCTCGGCATTCAGGCCAACGCCTCCGCCACCACCATCGAACACCTTAAAGAGAAAATATACGAAGCAGCCCGCGCCCCGGAAATCAGGCTCGATCCGGCCGGGATCGTCGATGCGGTTGACGAGATCGTCGAACGCACCGGCGACCTGCGTTTCGCCGAGGCCAACATCCGCAACATCGGCCTGGCTATGTCGGCCACCGGGGCGGAAGGCCGCGACATCGGCGGGATCATGTCCGAGTTTCAGAAGATGGGCATCATCAAGCCCAAGGAAGTCCTCGAGGCGCTGGACATCCTCAATGTGCAGGGCAAGGAGGGCGCGTTCACTTTACAGAACCTCGCCAACCTTGGCCCCCGCGTGTTCGCAGCTTACACGGCCACCGGCCGGGGTGGGTTGCAGGCTGTGCGCGAATTAGGAGCCACTCTGCAGGTGGTCCGGCAGGGCACCGGCAACCCAGAGCAGGCGGCCACCGCCTTTGAAGCGGTGATGCGGACCATGGCCGACAAGCAGAAGATCAACAAACTCGCCAAGGGCGGCATCCAGGTGTTCGACCCCAAGGCGCTGAAGGAAGGCAAGGAGATCCTGCGTCCCATCAACGACCTGATGGTCGACATCATCACCAAGGCAAAAGGCAATCAGACCGTGCTCTCTAAGGTGTTCGACGCCGAGGCGATCCGTGCTTTCAACGCTATGGCATCAGAATACAAACGCACCGGCTCTGTCGCCAGCCTGCAGAAGTTTATGAACCTGCAGGCTAACGGTACAGTCACCGTAAAAGATAGCGCCACCGCCGCAGCCGATGCAGCTAGGTCGGTGACAGCACTCGCCACGGCGTGGGAACGGTTCGCCGAAAGCAACCTCACTAAGGCCATCCAAAGCGCCGCCGACGCGCTCAACAGTATCAACCCTGAAACCCTGGACAAAGTATTGAAGGTCGGCACCGGCATGGCGGTCGGTCTCGGCGGCCTGGTTATCGCCAACAAGGCCCGCCGGTTGTTCGGTTTCGGCGGCAAGGGCGGCGCGGCCGGCGGCGGGATGCTCGGCGGCTCCGGCCCGATCCCTGTATATGTGGTCAACAAGCATCTTTCCATGCTGCCCGGCTCCGATGGCTTCGGCCTTGGTGGCGGGCAAGGATCGGCCGCAGGCCGTTCCGCCGGCATGCTCCGCAAATACGGGGCCAAGCTGCTTGGCCTCGGCGGCACCAGTGTGGGCGCTCTCGGCGCAACCGGCGCGGCCGGGATGGCAACGTCCGCCGCCATGGTCGGCGTGACCGGCGGCGCGGGGTACGGCCTCGGCATGCTCATCAACAAATACCTGCTGCAGGGAACCAAGACGCAGGACAAGATCGGCGAGGCCATCGCCCGCCTGGCCGCCATCGTCGGCAGCCAGGAGGCAAAGGTCGCAATCGAGGTCAACAGCAGCGACGGCACCCGCGCCAAAGTGAAAAGAATGTCCGCTGCCGGCATGCAGGTCGATGTCGACACCGGCGTGACCATGGCGGGGGCTTACTGATGGGATGGCGCGAACAGCTTCGCCCCGGTTCTTATCGGGGCATTGCATTCCAGACCGATTCATCCGACGGTGACGGCCTCGGTCGCCGTCTGGCCGAGCACTCCTTCCCGTTCCGCGACCAGCCGTACCGTGAAGACCTCGGCGCCAAGGCCAAGCAGTGGACGGTAGAACTGTTCGTGCTCGGCCCCGATTACATGGCCGCCCGCGACAAGTTGATCGCCGCATTGGACCAACCGGGCGCCGGCAAGCTGGTGCATCCATGGCTTGGCACCAAGATGGTCGAGGTGGTTTCTGCCCGTGGCCCCCGCGAGACCACCGCCGAGGGCGGCATGGCCAGGTTCTCGGTCACCTTTGCCGAGGCCGGGGCCAACGCGGAACCATCCACCGCCGTTGACACCGCCGCCAACGTCGACAGCAAGGCCGACGCCGCCATTGTCGCGGTCGAGGCCGGGTTCGCCGATCAATTCACGGTGAGCGGATTCCCGGCCTTTGTCGCCGAGTCCGCCGCGACTGCGGTGTCTGATGCCCTTGCGGCCATAGACGCCGTGCGCGACCTGCTGCCGGAAACCCCGGCCGGGGCGATCACGTTTGTCTCGTCGCTGAACTCCGTCGCCGGCCGGGTCGCTTCCCTGATCCGGTCCCCTGTCGACCTGGCCGACGGCATTGCCGGGCTGATCGGTGACCTTGTCGCCTTGCCGTCCAGGCCGTTGTCCGCCTTGCGGATGTGCCGGGCGCTGTTCAGCCACGGCGACACCCTGCCCTATGTGCCGTCGACAACGGCAAGTCGCAGGCAGCAGGCGGCCAACCAGGAGGCGATAGCCGCCATGGTGCGGCAGGTGTCGGCCATCGAGGCGGCCCGGTCGGTGTCGGGCATGGCCTTCCGTCCGCCGAGCGACCCCGGCTACCAGCCGGGAGGCGTCGACAACTACAACAAGGTGGTGGAGATCCGCAACGAGGTGGCCGACCGGCTGGAGACGGAGATGGAAACCGCCGACGATGACACCTATATCGCCATGAGCAACCTGCGGGCCGCGTTTATCGCCGACATCAACACCCGCGCCGCCACCACGCCGCGGGTGAAAACGGTAACGCCGGAGCAGACCACCCCGGCACTGGTGCTGGCATATCGGGAATACGACGACGCAAGCCGCGACGCCGACATCATCGCCCGCAACGACATCGGGCATCCCGGCTTCCTGCCCGGCGGCACACCGTTGGAGGTGCTGACAGATGCCTGATGTCCGTTTGCATATCGGCGGCGCGGCTTATGGGGGCTGGAAAGAGATCCGGGTCACCCGGTCGATTGAGACCGTCTCCGGATCGTTCGACCTCAAGGTCACCGAGCGCTGGCCGGAGCAGTCCACCCCACGCAAGATCAGACGCGGTGATGCCTGTGTGCTGCGGGCCGACGGCGATCTGTTGATCACCGGCTACGTCGACGAGGGGGCGCCGAGCTTCGACGACAAAGAACACACCGTGACGGTCACCGGCCGCGACAAGACCGGCGATCTGGTGGACTGCTCGGCGATATGCGGATCGGGTCAATGGAACAACCGCACCGCCCGACAAATCTGCGCCGACATCTGCAAGCCGTTCGGTATCCCGGTGACGGCGAATGCCGATGTCGGCAAGGTGATCGGTCAGTTTGCCCTGCAGCCCGGCGAGACGGCCTTCGAGGCCATCGAGCGGGTGTGCCGCTACCGGGCGTTGCTGCCGGTGTCGGACTCCCAGGGCGGCCTGCTGCTGACCAGGGCCGGGACGGCAAGGGTATCCACCCCGCTGATCGAGGGCGAGAACTGCAAGCGCGGATCGGCGCAACTCGGGATGAAGGACCGATACAGCAAATACATCATCAAGGGCCAGGCGGCCGGAGATGATTTTTCCACCCCGGAACAGAACGCCCAGCCGCAGGCTTATGCGACCGATCCGGGCGTGACGCGCTACCGGCCGCTGATCGTGATCGCGGAGGGGATGGGCAACGGCGTCACCTATAAAGACCGGGCCAGATGGGAAGCGGCTGTCCGCGCCGGCCGCAGCAGTCGAGCCACCGTGACCGTGCAGGGCTGGCATCACAAAACCGGGCCCTGGACGCCCAACACCATCGTCCCCTGCCGGTTGCCGAGCCTTGACATCCAGCGCGACATGCTGCTCGTCGCGGTGAACTCGATCATCGACGAAAACGGCACCGTGAGCGAACTGACCATCACCGACCCGGCGGCCTTCAAACTGCTGCCGCTGGCCGAAGCAAAAAAAGGATGACGACAGCGCATGGTGAGAACATTCAACAAGCTGATGGCGCCGTTGCAACGGCGGGTGATGATGATGGTAGGCCGCTGCGTGATCGCCCTGGTGGACGACTCACCCAAGGAGCAGGGCGTCCAGATCAAGCTGCTCGGCGACGAGGTGCGGACCTGCGAGCGGTATCAGGAATACGGCTTCACCTCGGTGCCGAAAGGGCAGGCCGAGGGCATCGCCGTGTTTATCGGCGGCAACCGGGAGCATGGCATCGTCATCGCCACCGGCGACCGGCGCTACCGGCTCAAGGGGCTTGAGGCCGGAGAGGTGGCCCTGTACGACGACCAGGGGCAAGCCATCCACCTGAAACGTGACAAAACCATCCACGCCTACGGCTGCGATCACATCATCGCCGACGCGGCGGTCGACGCGAAACTCACCGCGCCGCTGGTGACGGTGGTGGCCTCGTCCAAGGTAAGGCTGGAAACACCGCTGCTCGAATGCACCGGCGAGATCAAGGACCGCTGCGACACCGACGGCAAGACCATGGAAGAGTTCCGCACCGTGTACGACTCGCACGTCCATGGCGAGAACGACAACGGCGGCCCGACCGACCAGCCGACCCAGACGATAGGATAACCCATGGCCGACATCGGGCTCATCATCAAAGACCTGGGCAACAACCTGCAGATGATCGACATCGGGCTGGCCGGCTACGACCTGACCACCGACGAAACCCTGCAGACGGCGGTGATCCTGTCGCTCTTCACCGACCGCCGGGCCGACCCGGACGACGAACTGCCGGACGGCACCGCCGACCGCCGGGGCTGGTGGGCCGAGGCGCTGGACGGCATCGAAGACGACCGCATCGGCTCGCGGCTCTGGTTGCTGGCCCGCGAAAAGCAGACGGCCGAGGTGGCGAACAGGGCCAGGGAATACGCGGAAGAGGCCCTGCAATGGCTGGTTGACGATGGCGTTGCCGCCAAGGTGATCGTCACCACCGAGTGGATCGCCATGGGCGCCCTCGGCATGCTGGTGGAGATAAACAAACCGGACGCCACGAAACTGACCTACAAGTTCGACAACATCTGGGAGGCCATCACCAATGGCATTTAACCGACCGACTCTCGCCGAGATCCTCGCCCGGGTGAAGGGCGACATAGAAACACGCATGGAGGGGGCCTCTGCCCTGCGCCGCACCGTCCTCGGGGTGATTGCCAAGGTTATCGCCGGGGCGGCGCACATCCTGCACGGCCATCTCGACTACCTTTCCCGGCAGCTGATGCCGGACACCGCCGAGCTTTCCTACCTGGAACGCTGGTGCGCGATCTGGAAGGTGCCGCGCAAGGCGGCCAGCAGCGCCACCGGGCAGGTGAGCTTCACCGGCACCGACAACTCGGTGATCCCGGCGGAGACCTTACTGCAAAGGGCCGACGGCGTGGAATATACCACCGACGCCGAGGTCACCATCTCCGGCGGCACGGCCACCGCCGACGTCACCGCCACCACAGACAATGCAGGAGCGGACGGCAACTGCGACGCCGGCACCTCGTTGACCATTGTGTCGCCGCTGGCCGGGGTCAGTTCCACCGGCACCGTGGCCGCGGGCGGACTCACCGGCGGCGCCGACCAGGAAAGCGACGACGCGCTGCGCGAAAGACTGCTCGATCGTATCCAGCAACCGCCGCAGGGTGGCTCCAAGGCTGATTACAAGGCCTGGGCGCTGGAAGTGGCCGGGGTCACCCGGGCGTGGGTGTTCCCGCAATGGCTCGGCGACGGCACAGTGGGGATCAGCTTTGTCTGCGACGACGCCAGCCCCATCATCCCGGATGCCGCCATGGTGACCACCGTGCAGGACTACATCGACGAAGTCCGGCCGGTTGCGGCCGCCGGTGCCGAGGTGTTCGCCCCCACCGGCGTGGCGCTCAACTTCACCATCGCCCTCACCCCGGACACAACCACGGTGCGGACAGCGGTGGAAACAGAACTCACCGACCTGCTGCAGCGGGAGGCCGAGGTCGACGACGGCGCGGGCAGCGGCACCATCCTGCTCACCCATATCGCCGAGGCCATCTCCATCGCCGCCGGGGAAACAGACCATAGCCTGGTGAGCCCTGCCGCCGACGTCACCTTGACCGCCGGCCAGATCAGCACCATGGGGACCATCACATGGCAATGACCGCCGCTGACTATTTGAGCATGCTGCAGGCGCTGCTGCCCACCGGGGCGGCATGGCCGCGTGTGCTCACCTCGGAACTGTCCGCCCTGCTCGGCGGGATCTCCGAGGAACTGGCGAGAATCGACGAGCGGGCCGAAGACCTGCTCAACGAAGCCGACCCGCGCACCGCCCTCGAACTGCTCGAGGATTGGGAACGGGTGGCCGGACTGCCGGACTCCTGCTCCGGCGACATCGACACCATGCAGGAACGGCACGAAGCGCTGGAACAACGGCTCACCGAATTGGGCGGCCAGTCGCGGGCCTACTTCATCGCCGTGGCCGAGCGGCTCGGCTACGTGATCACCATCGAGGAGTTCGAGCCGTTCATCTGCAACGACAGCGAATGCGGCGACGAGCTCTGCGGCGACGACACGGTGCGGAGCTGGTGGCAGGTCACCGTTGCCGACGCCAAAATAATCGACTTCGTCTGCGGCGAATCCGAGTGTGGCGACGCCCTCGGCGACATCGACCGCGCCGACACGCTCGAATGTATCTGCAACCAACTGAAACCGGCGCACACACAACTCATCTTCAATTACGAGGGGGCTTAACAATGGAATACACACCGCCAATCGGGGGCGACCCCGGCGATCCGTACATCGACAAAAATCCGAGCCAGGGCATTGCAGGAAGCAAGGTGCCGGCACAGGCCATCGAGGATCCGCAACGCGAACTCGACAACCTGATCACCAAGCGGGGCCTCACCCCGAGCGCCGACGACAACACCCAAGTCTGGCAGGCGCTGCTGCGCTCCATGCTGGTGCGCGACGCGGTGCGAGTGGTGGCCACCACCAACCTCACGTTAAGCGGCGAGCAAACCATCTCCGGCGTTGCCTGCGTAGCCGGAGACGAAGTGCTGGCGGCAGGGCAGACCGACGCCAAAGAAAACGGCGTGTGGATCGTGGTTGCCGGCGGCGCCTGGACACGCCGCACCGACATGGACGCCAGCAACAAATTCCTCAAGCGCATGCAGATCCCGGTATCAGAAGGCGACAACGCCGGGACGGTGTGGTGGCTCACCAACACCGGAGCGATCACGCTGGGGACGACTGAGTTGGTGTTTGAGTCGATACGGGAGAAGGAGATAAAAACATTTACCGCCACTGTGGCCGGTGGCGCATTAACAATCACGGTGCCGCCGCAGGTTATCGACTTCCGTGATCAAACGCTAGGTGATGGCTCAGTTGATAGCATATATATTGCCGCACCAATTTCGACGGTTATTTCGAGTGGGTCTACCGGCGGAGGGCGGGATGGGGTGTCTGAGCGGTATATGGTGTTGCTCATCAACAATGGCGGTACTGTTGAGGTCGCATGGATAAATGCGCGGGGGGGGATCGACCTTGATGAATCGAAATTAATTTCTACTGTCGCGGAGGGTGGTGTAGGCGGTGCCGACAACAAATCTACTATCTACTCCACCGCAGCCCGCAGTAATGTCCCGTTCCGGGTGTACGGTTTTTTCGAGGCCACCGAGGCTACCGCAGGGACATGGACGACACCGCCGAGCAAGACACAGGGCGCTGGCGGCAACGTCCGACCGGCGTCGCTGCTCTCGTTTGCCAGCGTGGCGAAGACCACACAGTCAATCCCCGCAAGCACTCCCACAAAGGTGACATTCGACACATACAATGACACTGACGGGTTGTTCGATGTCGCTAACAACAAGTTTATCGCCCCCGCTGCCTGTGATGTGATCGTCTCGATAAACGGATCGTGGGGAGGTGATAATAGCGGCTATCGACGCCAAATGGTGTATCTCAACGGGGCGAACCAATTTGAAGATATGACTCCGGTCGACGGGCAGAACTTGTCGCTGCCAAAAGCAATCGCGCAGGTCGTGCGGTTGGCGGCTGGTCAGTACCTGGAATTGTTTGTGTTTCACAACGCGGCATCGAGCATCAACTATATATCACGATCATTTTCAGTGAGGGTACTCAAATGGCTGTAATTCTAATTGTGGCAACAGAAGATGTTCGCGGTGTAGCGGTGGCGGCTGGGTCTAGCGATTATTACTACGACGATGGCAAATTAATCTGTAATGACGTTGGCCAAACAGCCCTCGATGCCGCTCTCGCAGCGTATTCACCGGCCATGTATGCCGCCAAATGCAAAAAACTACAATGCTCCAAGTTGGCCGCGCAAAAACGTAACGAGATTATAGGCACCACCTCACCGGCAGAGATGGCGAGTTGGCCGATTAAGCGCGGGGAGGCACTGGCGTGGCAGGCGAGCGGCATCGACTCCGACGCGCCCAATCTTGTCGGCGAGGCGGAGGCGAGGGGTTGCTCGGTTAGCGATCTCGTCGCACGGGTGGCCGCTAATGCAGCGGAATTGCTGGTGGCGGAAACCGCCATCGCCGGGGTTGATGGCGGCCATCGGGACGCAATCGACGCAATTGTTGCCGACAAAAATTTAAATGATGACGAAAAGGTGGCCAGCATCCGGGACTATGACATTACCACGGGATGGCCTGAGCCTAAAACGTAAGAAAAAGTAAGAAATGGGACAGCGAGCCAACCCCACGAAAACAACCTGCAACTACTTGATTTAATTGGTGCCCCCGGCATGATTCGAACATGCGACACCAGGATTAGGAATTATGTGTGCCGTTTCACATCATCCCGTGGTGGCGGTGTTTTTTGGGGGCGTTGAATTCTCCATGTAAGAACCGGCCTTGTGGCTGGCTGCCTTCAGCGCCTCGGCGGCGAGTTGGGCGTAGATTCTGGTGACTTTCGGGTCACGGTGGCCCATTATATCCTGAATCGCGGCGAGGTCAACACCTGCGGCGGCCATAGACGTCCCAAATGAGTGGCGCAGCAGGTGGTGGTAGACGTTTTTGTCGAGGCCGGTGGACGTGGCGGCGCGGAGCAGGGCTTTGCGGATGCCGTAGTATGGCTTGCCGGTGGCCGGGTTTACCGAGAGGTAGCCCCGGCCGCCGGTTTCTTTTATGCGGTGTGCGAGCGCCGCCCGCAGCCGGTCGGTGAGGATCGGCACCAGGCGTTCGTGGCCGCCCTTTCCTTTCACGAATATCACCCCGAGTTCAAGGTCCACGTTTTCGGCGGTGGCCATGGTCGCCTCGTTGCGGCGGAGGCCGCCGTCGGTCATCATCATCACCAGCAGGCGGTATTCCGGTTCGATGGCGTTGATCAGCGCCGTGACCTGATCGCGGTTAAGGGGGCGGGGCTTGGGCGATCGCACCCGGGGGAACGGCCTGATCCGGAACGGCAGCGGCGCGGCGTGGCTGTTGTCGGTCGCCCAGGTGATCAGGCTCGACAGGTACGACAACTCCTTGTTGACGGTGCGTTTGCCCACCGCCGCCCTGCCGGTGGCCGGATCAGGCAGGCGGCGCTTGGCCTTGTATTGTTCAACCACCCCGGGCGTGATGGCATTGACGAACAGCATGCCGAAGAACGGCACCAGCTGCTTGAGGCAGGTTTTGGCGTCGGCCACTGTTGAGGCGGCGCGGTTGTTGGCGTAGTAGGCAAGCCACTCCGGCAGGAGGTCGATGATTTTGGGATGCGGCGCAACCGTGAGCGAGTGGCCGCGACGGAGTTCCGCCTCGAGGGCGCGGGCCTCGCCTTCGGTGCCGATGAATTGCCGCTTGAACTGCTTGCCTTTGCGGCCTTGCGGGTAATAATCGATGATCCAGGTGCGGGAGTATCGGGGATCGGTGAGTTGCTTGGGGTGGGGGCGAACGGCCATCTATTTGAACTCGTCCATGGTCAACGGCATGCCGGCGATTTTCTTCGCGTCGGCGAAATGACCAAGGCCGACCAGCATTAAAGACTGGCAGGCGCCGAGTGATCCCTGGTGTTTCCCGGCCACGGCGGCCACCGCCGCAGGGTCGCCGGAGGCCATGGCCGTCTGCAGGTCGGTCAGGAATTCACGCCGGGCGGCTTGGGCATTATGGATACAGTTGATCCCCTGCAGGACATGCTTGCGGGCGTCGGCGTTGGCGATCTCGGTGGCGGTGCGGGTATATGGCCTGGCGATCCAGACCACGGCTGCATCAAGTTGCTTGTTGTGGTCGCCGATGGCCGTGGCGGCGACCGGCATCATGGAAACATCTTTGACGCCGGAGGCGGAGGCCATGGCCGCATCCCACTCGGCATCCGCCTTTTTGCTGTAGTAGCCGGTGTCGGCCACGATCTTGGTGATCAGTTCCGCATCGGTTGCCTGGCCGCAACCCGACAGCAACGCCAACACCAGCAGCAGCCATCTCATTGCACGTTGCCCTCATGGGTATCAATCACTACCTGGCTCTTGGCGGCGATCCGGTCGAAGTCGGTCTGCCAGCGGGCGGACTCCGACTCGTTGCCGTAGTTGATTTCGGCGCGGTCGCCCTGATCGTGGCAGTACCCGCGGCCATCGGCGATCATCACATACGGCATCCCATGATAGCGGGAGGAGTCGTACACGATTACGCGACCCAGGCGGCCGACGGCGCCAACGAGGCCCCGCACGATATCGCAATCGCAAATGGTGGCCCGGCCGCATTGACATGCCAGCCGCAAGGTCCGGCCGGGCTGGGAGAGAAATCGCACCGCAGCGCCGAGCATGTCTTTCATGTAGTCGCGGTCGGCCCGGCCGGTGAACACACAAATCTCCGCCGACGAGACATCGAACATGGCCCGGTAGGCAAGCAGAGGATGCCCGTAGATGGTTTTGTCGCGTCGCATCATGGCTATATAGGAATGATAATCTACCATTCCCTCCATTTAACTGTTGCGTTGAGTAACGGCAAGTGGGGAGGCACCCTGCTTCAATGGTAGTAACACCACCACCATCACATAGTCATCTGCCCATACCCAACCCGGCAAGAGCCTAAACGCTTTCCTTCCTGATCTTGATTGCCGGGCGGCGGGTCGGTATCGTCGCGCCGATCGAGCTCGGCCTCGAAATCGTCGATGGTCTGGCGGGTGCGGCCAGGTGTGCCGGGGCCGGCCGATGTCTCGACAGTCAACACCGCGCTGCCCTTTCCTTCTTTCCACGACTCGACAAAGGTCGCCCAGCCGTCGCCGCAGCGCTGGGCAATGACCAGCATGAGCCACACCAGATCCGCAGTGGAGGCCTGGGAGACCCAACCCCGTAACAATCGGCGCAGGTCGTCGCTCATGCCCGTTTCCGCTCGCGCTCGTCGTGGCGCTTTTCCAGCCAGCGCTTGAAGTTGTCGCGGCTCTGCAATTCGGTGATCAGGAGTTGCAGGGCGAATTCATCCAGCGATTTCATCCAGTCGAACACCAGCCGGTGGCTTGACGACAGATCCGGATCGTACTCTTCGAGGTGCGGCAGAGACTTGGTGAGCCTCTTTACATTGGCGGCGTCTTCCGCAGCCTTGCCGAGGGTGGTGATGATGGCCGTGAGCGTCTTGGCCAGATCGGGGGAGGCGGCCAAGACATCGAGGGCGGTGTTAAGGATGGCCGAGGTGGCTGGATCATGGCCGGTGATGTATTTCGAGTTGTTCTCAGCGACGGATTGGGCCTGGGCTGGCGCTTGCCCGATCTTCATGGCTGTTTTTCCGGTTGCAAGCCATTCAAAGTCGCACCCAGTGGCGTCGCAAATCTTTTTAAGACTCGGACGGCTGGGGGGGGTGGAACCAGTAAACCATCTGCTGACCACAGTCCTATTCGTTTCTATCCGCCGCGCAAGCTCACTTTGCGTCCACCCGAGCCGATCTATAACTTCCTGTAATCGTTCTGCAATCAAAATATTATCACCTTTCTGTCAACTTTTTGCTTGCGCCAGAATGTAACGCGGGTTACAAAAGTAGGCATGGAGACAACACAAACAAACACAAAGTGGACACCAGACAAGATCAGGGGCGCACTCGTATCCATCCTTGGTCGCGACTGGAGACCGCAGCTGGCTGAAAAAGCCAAGAAATCTGGGCCGTGGGTGTCGAGACATGTCTCTGGAACCCTTAAAACAATGGCCGGCAAAGAGTTGATCGCTGACGCCATCAACCGCCCGGTGGCAGAACTCTGGCCCGACAGCGAGGCGGCGTGACGCGCTGCCGGTAAAAACTCCGGCGACCTGGCAACAGGCAACAGGGTTAAAGCCAGGCCGCCGGAGGGTATAGATC
>JAOUHH010000076.1 GCA_029865195.1 Desulfobulbaceae bacterium | reverse complement strand
GAAGGTCAACTTCGACGAACTGTACGCCGGCTATCGTGAGCTTACGGTGGCGCCGGAGGTGCTGGAGAATTTTTACAAGCAGGAAGAGGTCGAGATTGAAGGGCAGGCTTTCTTCCCCAACGAGTTCGTTCTCCTCACCGACGAAAACAACCCAAAGCACAGCGGCATTGCCAGGGCCAGGGATGAAAAAACCCTGATCCATCTGCTCAACAAGCATGAGACGGTCTGGCAGATCCACCCCCGCAACCGCGAGCAGCGGATGGCCTTTGAACTGCTGCTCGATCCCAAGGTCTCCCTGGTAACCCTGGTCGGACAGGCCGGCACCGGCAAGACCCTGCTGGCGGTGGCCGCCGCTCTGGAGTCGGTGATCAGCTTCAACCGCTACGACCGGCTGCTGGTTTCGCGGCCGATCATCCCCATGGGCAAGGATATCGGCTATCTGCCCGGCGACAAGGACGACAAGCTCGCCAACTGGATGCAGCCCATTTTCGACAACCTCACCTATTTGATGGGGCTCCATACTGGCAAGGACGAGGGTGAGGCGACGGTGCGGTTGAAGATCGAGAAGCTGATGCGGGAGCATATCATCGAGCTCGAGGCGCTGACCTATATCCGCGGCCGTTCCATCCCGCAGCAGTACGTGATCGTCGACGAGGCCCAGAACCTCACCCCCCACGAGGTGAAGACCATCATCAGCCGGGCCGGGGAGGGTACCAAGATGGTGCTCACCGGTGATCCGCAGCAGATCGACAACCCCTATCTCGATTCCAGCAGCAACGGGCTTTCCTACGCGGTGGAGCGGTTGAAGGGGCTGGCGGTGCACGGGCATATCACCCTCCGCAAGAGCGAGCGGAGTGATTTGGCCGGCGTTGCCGCCGCCTACCTGTAATCGTCCGCAATGCGGCGCATCTGCTTTGTCATCGGCCGGTTCGCAGAGAGGGGCTCTGGCTAACCGGTCTCTTCCGCGCATCTGCACCACCTTGCGAACGATTACACTTAGGGGAGTCTGCGGCGTTTTGTGGCTTCTTTCTCCTCTATTGTGTCTCCTGCACCCTGACTCGCTTTACTTCTGGTGGTGGTTTGGGGGGGGATTCCTTGCCGGGTGACAACTTTCACTTTGTCGGGCCAGGGGAATGAGCTATATTGTCTACTTTGCTTTTTTAGCGATCTTTTTGCGTCAGATTCTAGAAAATCTCCCGAGGAGACCCTGTTGTGGATTTTGAACCGAAATGGCTGGCCTGGGAAATCACCCGGCGCTGCAATCTGAAGTGTGTGCACTGCCGTTCCTCATCGGAACTGGCGGTTGAGGGCCATCCTGATTTCTCCTTTGACGAGGCCAAGCGGGTGCTGGATGATATCGCCTCTTACGCCTCGCCGGTGGTGGTGCTCTCCGGCGGCGAGCCGCTGTTGCGCGGGGATGTCTTCGATATCGCCGCCTATGGGGCTGGCAAGGGCTTGCGGATGTGTCTCGCCACCAACGGCACCCTGGTCACCGAGGAGATCTGCGGCAAGATCAAGGCGGCCGGGATCAAGATGGTCTCGCTCAGCCTCGACGGCGCTTCCGCCGCGATCCACGATGACTTCCGCTCCCAGCCCGGCGCCTTCGCCGGTACCCTCAACGCCGCGGCGTTGTTTAAAAAGCACGACATCAAATTCCTGATCAACTCCTCGTTCACCAAGCGCAATAAGGACGAGATTCCCAAGATCTACAAGCTGGCCAAGGAGTTGGGCGCCACCGCCTGGTATATGTTCATGATCGTCCCCACCGGCCGCGGCGAGGATATCATGGCCGAGCTGATCCCGCCCGACATGTACGAGGAGCTGCTGGAGTGGCATTACGAGATGGAGAAGGGCGAGGACGAACTGCTGGTCCGGCCCACCTGCGCGCCCTCCTACTACCGGGTGGTGCTGCAGAAGGCGAAGGAGGAGGGCAGCGACTACAAGCGGCGCAACCTGCAGTTCTCCACCGGCGGCTCCAAGGGCTGTCTGGCCGGGCAGTTGATCTGCCTGATCGACGTCGACGGCAACGTGTTGCCCTGCAGCTACTTCCCCAAGGCGGCGGGCAACATCCGTGAGCAGTCCTTCAAGGATATCTGGGAGAACGCGCCGCTCTTTAAAGACATGCGCGACTTCAAGAGCTACAAGGGCCGGTGCGGGTCCTGCGAGTACGTCAACGTCTGCGGCGGCTGCCGGGCTCGCGCCTATGCGGTGAGCGGCGACTACATGGCCGAGGAGCCCTTCTGTAAGCACACGCCGTTCAAAATGGCGAAGAAATAATCATCAACCGATAATTACGAACATCGCGGAGAAGATATGAACGATACATTCCTCAAGGCCTGCCGGGGCGAGAAGACCGACTACACACCGATCTGGATCATGCGTCAGGCCGGCCGTTACCTGCCCCAGTACCATACGGTTCGTTCCAAGGGCACCTTCCTCGATCTGTGCAAGAACCCGGAGCGGGCCGCCGAGGTCACCATCCAGCCCATCGATTACCTGGGGGTGGACGCGGCGATTCTCTTTTCAGACATCTTGGTGCCGCTTGAGAAGATGGGCGCGCCGCTGGATTTCTATGAGAAGCGCGGGCCGGTGTTTGCCAACCCGATCCGCGACAAGGCGGCGGTGGATAAACTGGTCATCCCCGATCCGGAGATCGATCTGGTCTATGTCATGGACACCATCCGGCTGCTGCGCAAAGAGCTGGCCGGCCGGGTGCCCCTGATCGGTTTTTCCGGCGCGCCCTTTACCCTGGCCACCTACCTCATCGAGGGCGGCAGCTCCAAGAACTACTTCGAGACCAAGAAGATGATGTACACGGCGCCCGAGTTGTACAAGGCGCTGCTGGACAAGATCACCGACTGCACCATTACCTACCTGCAAGCCCAGGCCGCAGCCGGCGCGCAGGCGCTGCAGATCTTCGATTCCTGGGCCGGGGTGCTCGCGCCAGACGATTTCGCCGAGTTTGCCCTGCCCTACGTGCAGCGGATCATCAAGGCGATCAAGCCGTGCGGGGTGCCGATCATCTATTTTGCCAACAACGGCGCCACCCTCCTCGATCTCTCCAAAACCAGCGGTGCCGACGTTTTGGGCCTCGACTGGCGGGTCAACATCGGCGACGCCATCGCCCGCCTCGGCCAGGATGTTTCGGTGCAGGGCAACCTTGACCCCATCGCGCTGCTGCTCCCCGCCGACAAGCTTGAGAAGCGGGTGCAGGCCATTGTCGACGCCGGCAAGCAAGCGCGCGGCCATGTCTTCAACCTCGGCCACGGCATCCTGCCGGAGACCCCGCCGGAAAAGGCGAAACTGGTGGTGGAACTGGTCCATCGGCTGAGCGGGAAGGCGTAAAGACTGCCGGGGGTAAGGAATGACGCCGACGGTGCGGGAATGTTTCCGGCTGATGGACGAGTATGCGATGCTCGACAATATCCGCGCCCATTCCGTGCTGGTTGGCCGGGTGGCGGAGCGGCTCGCCTGTGATCTGGTCGCGAGCGGGGTCGCCCTCTCCGTCGAGGTGGCGGTGGCCGGCGCCCTGCTCCATGACATCGCCAAGACCCCTTGCCTGCACAGCGGCGGCGACCACGCCGCCGAGGGTGCAGGCATCTGCCGGCGGCACGGCTTCGAGGAGTTGGCCGCCATCGTCGGCGAGCATGTGATGCTGGCCGATGACGGCGAGCCCGCTTGCTGCAGCGAGAAAGAGATCGTCTATTACGCCGACAAGCGGGTCAAGCATGACCGGATCGTCGATCTCGATGAGCGGTTGCAGTACATCCTCGACCATTACGGCAAGAACGATCCTGAACTGCGCCGTCTCATCCGCAATAATTTCAATCGCTGCCGGCAGGTGGAGGCAAGGATCTTCGTCAGGCTCGGCTACGGGCCGGCCGACCTGATCCATCTTGTCGAACCGGTGGCCGCCGATACTGCGCCGACCCTGCGTTGGCAGGGCGTGTGCGTGTGAAAAAGGAGCAGCAGGCCATGGCGCAGGAATCCGTCGGAGTGATTCTCCTCAACATGGGCGGACCGGACACCCTGGCCGATGTCGAGCCCTTTCTCTTCACGCTCTTCTCCGACCGGCAGATCATCCGGCTGAGCCCCTTTCCCTTTCTGCAGAGGTTCATCGCCCGCCGCATCGCCCGGAAGCGTGCCCCCAAGAGTTGCGAGGCGTACCGGTTGATCGGCGGCGGCTCCCCCCAGAAGCGGCTTACCGCTGAACAGGCCGCCACCCTGGCCGGGATGCTTTCGCCCCACGGCGATTTTACGGTGCGGTTGGCCATGCGCTACTGGCCGCCCCGGGCCGACGAGACCCTGCGGGAGTTTGCTGCTGCCGGGGTGCGCCGGCTGGTGGCGCTCTCCCTCTACCCCCACTACTCCAAGGCCACCGGCGGCTCGTCGCTTATTGATCTCAGGCGGGCGGTGGCTGAGTCGGCGGCCCCGTTCGAACTTGCCGAGGTTGCCTCCTGGCCCGCTGCGGCGGAGTATGTCGATTGCCTGGCCCAGGATATCGAGGCGGGCTTGCGGGGTTTCCCAGGGGCTGGCGAGCCGGTGGTGGTGTACTCGGCCCATAGCCTGCCGGTGCGGTTCATCGAGGAGGGCGATCCCTATCTCGACCACCTCCAACAGACCGTTGGTGCGGTGGAGGCGAAAACCGGCGTCAAGGGGCGGCTCTGTTTTCAGAGCCGGAGCGGGCCGGTGCGCTGGCTGGCCCCCTCCACCCCGGAGATGCTGGCGACGCTTGCGGCCGAGGGGATCAGGCAGGTATTGATGGTGCCGATCAGCTTTGTCTCCGACCATGTGGAAACCCTTTACGAGATCGATATCCTCTACCGCGAACAGGCCGCCGCGCTGGGGATCGAGTTGCGGCGCACCCCCGGCCTCAATGCCAGGCCGGAGTTTGTCGCCGCCCTGCGCACGCTGGTGCTCGACGCCTGTCGATCACGGGATTGGCTGGCCGATTGACAAGCGTTTGAAATCTGGTATATGTTGGTTTTCGTGGGGAAATGCGGGGCAACCTTGCCTGCCGGCGGCGTCGGTAGGGGCATTCACGGTTCCCGGTAGGTGCCGCGGCACCGCTGTTGTTGCCCGTATCTAGCCGATATTGAAGTGTTTTGTGATGTTGTTGCGCCTTGTCCCTGAGCAGGAGCGCACGCTTGCGGGAATCCGGAAGTGCTCCTTTCTCAAGGTCTTCTATAACTTCATTTCCTGAAAGTGTGTATGCGTTCGCCTCGCCTTGCCGCCGCAGTTAGTTTCTTTTTGTTTGTCGCCTTGCTCTGCCCAGGCCCGGCCCACAGCGTCGGGCCGATCCCGATGGATAAGGCGCTGGCGGATGCGGTGGCCTCCTTTGTCGCGGATGCGGTTTCGGTGATGGCGACCAAGGAGCCGTTGCGCCTG
The DNA here is from genome assembly GCA_029865195.1 of Desulfobulbaceae bacterium. Taxonomy (GTDB): domain Bacteria; phylum Desulfobacterota; class Desulfobulbia; order Desulfobulbales; family UBA5123; genus UBA5123. The sequence goes on along the minus strand of JAOUHH010000076.1, from coordinate 4,752 downwards.
ATTCTGGTCGTCAAGGACCGGCAGCGGCTGTTCGTGGTGGAGCACGACGGCCGACGGCCGCGGGTGCATGTCCAGTATATCTGTGCCACCGGCGAAAACCGGGGCAACAAGAAGGTGCGGGGCGACGAAAAGACCCCGGAGGGCGTCTATTTCATCACCCAGGTGTATGCCGACAGCAAGGTCACCGTCTTCGGCCGCCGCGCCTTTCATCTCGATTATCCCAACTATTTCGACCAGGAAGCCAAGCGGGGCGGCGACGGCATCTTTATCCACGGCACCAATCGGGAATTGCGCTCCAACAGCACCAACGGCTGCGTGACCCTGGACAATCGCGATCTCGATGAATTGGCCCGCTATCTGGCCAGGGATGAGGTGCCGGTGATCATCGTCCCGCAACTGACCCGCGCCAAGAAGCGGGTTGAGGATTATGACGCCAACCAGATCGGGCCGGTGAAGGCGTTCCTCCTGCCCGACGGGGTTGATCGCGAGCAGATGGATTTCGATACCCTGTATATGGTTCGGGCCAGTGGGCAGACGGTGGCCGTTTCCGAGTTCTCCGGCATCGGCAAGGACGGCGACAAGGGCATGCGGGGCTACAGCCGCAGCTACCTGCAGTACGCCCCGACCAGCGGCTGGGTCACCGCGCAGTGGGTCTGGCATCCGGCCACCAAGCAGGTGCAGACCGCCACGGCCGTCAATGCGGCTCCCCGCCGGTTTATCCTGTTTTGAATCTCGCTGGGCCGGGTTGAATCCCTCCCGGCCATTCCCGTTTGATCTTAAATGAAGGAAAATCCATGGTGATGATTGATGTGGCCCTGGAAATTGTCCGTTCCGCTGTCGTCGGCGTCATCATCTATTCCCTGTGGCGGGCCGGTAGCAAGGAGGGGGGGCACGGAATCCGTGGCTGGCGATGGATATTCTACGGGTTCGTGCTGGTGTTTTTCGCAACCCTCATCGATATAACCGATAACTTTCCCGGCCTCGACCGGTTTGTGGTGGTCGGCGATACCCCTGTTCAGGCCTTTCTCGAGAAAGTGGTCGGGTATCTGGGCGGTTTTACGTTGCTTGCGGTCGGCTTCTGGCAGTTGTTGCCGGGGATTGCCAGGCTGAAGCAGGCTGAAAGGGAGGTGCGGGAGGCGCGGGACAACCTGGAACAGCAGGTCCGGCAACGAACCATCGCCCTGGTCCACGCCAAGGAGGCGGCGGAATCGGCCTGTGTAGTGAAAAACCAGTTCCTGGCCAATATGAGTCACGAACTCCGTACCCCCCTGAACGGGATCATCGGCTTTGCCGATATCCTGGGCGATATGGATATCGGCGAAGAGCCGCGTAAATTCGTGCGGATAATCAAGTCGTCCACCGACGGGTTGTTGAAGATCATCGATGATGTCCTCGATTTCTCAAAACTGGAAGGGGGGCGGCTGACCTTTCATGAGGCCGATTTTTCACTGCGGCAGGTGCTTGACGCGGTTCGGGAGAAGATGCGGCCGGCGGCGGCAGGCAAGGCGCTGGACCTGCAATGGGAGATTGCCGGGGATGTGCCCGATGCGTTGCGGGGCGACGGCGCCCGGTTGGCGCAGGTGGTCACCAACCTGCTAGACAACGCGGTCAAGTTCACCGAACAGGGGGTGGTGGGGTTGCGGGTTGGGCTGGCGGGTGCCGAGGCCGGCGACGGCGGTGTGCAACTGGAATTCGCGGTGCATGATACCGGTATTGGTGTGGTGCCGGACAAGCGGGAGACGATTTTCGAGTCGTTTACCCAGGCGGATGGCTCCCATGTTCGCAAGCATGAGGGCGCGGGCCTCGGGCTGACCATCGCTTCACGGCTGGTGAGGATGATGGGGGGTACGCTCTGGCTTGCCGAGAATGCCGAGGCGGGGCGTGGTAGTGTCTTCCGGTTTACGGCGAGATTGGCGTGTGCCGTGACCGAGGTGGAAGGGCAGCCCGAGGCCGGGATGTTCGCCACGGTTGGGCGTCGCATCCTTCTTGCCGAGGATGAGCCGGTCAATCAGATGCTGACCATGCGTATCCTGAAGTGGCAGGGGTGGGAGGCCGACTGCGTCGATACCGGCCGCAAGGTGCTGGCAGCTCTGGCGAAGCAGTCATACGACCTGATCCTGATGGATGTGCAGATGCCGGAACTGGACGGCCTTGAAACCACCGCCGCCATCCGCGCCGCCGAGAAGGTCAACGGCGGCCATGTCAAGATTATCGCCCTTACCGCCCATGCCATGCCGGGTGACCGCGAGGAGTGCCTGGAGGCGGGCATGGACGGCTATGTGGAAAAGCCGTTCCGAGCCGAGGAACTGGTTGCGGTTATTGAGCGGCACCTGGCTTGAGTGCCGGCGTGGCGGCCGCTTGTCGTTTTTCAATCTCAGGGAAGTGTTTTTGCAGGCAAGTCGGGCAGATGCCGTGGCTGAAGTCGGCCTCGGAGTTTTTGCTCAGGTAGGCTTCCACCTGATTCCAGTAGCCATGGTCATCCCGGATGTTTTTGCAGTAGGCGCAGATCGGGATGATGCCCCGCAGGGTTTTGACCTCGGCCAGTGCTTGCCGCAGTTCCTCGATCATCCGTTCTTTCTCTTCCTCCGCACCTTTTTTCCCCGTGATGTCGGTGGCGATTTCCAACCGGACGATGCGGCCGTCGATCCACGGGATCGCCCGGTCACGGATATCGTACCAGTGGCCGTTGACGGTGTTCTTGAATTCCCAGGCGTACATCCCCTGTATCTTCCCCTCGCTTGAAACCAATTTGTCGTTGGAGCAGAACTCGCATGGCCCGGTCTGGTTGGTTTGCAGTACCTGCCAACAGGGTTTGCCCACCCCGTCACCGAAGATGTCGCGGCTGAAGCGGTTGAGGAAGAGGAGTTCATGGGTTTGGATATCGGCGACATAGACGATGGCGTCCAGGCTGTCGAGGACGGTGAGCAGCATCTGGTGCGTCCGGCTCAGGGCCTCGATGTTCTCGCGGGTTTGGGAGGACTTTTCCTGCAGAGGCTTGTAGAGGAAAAAATAGATGAACGGAGCCACGATCAGGAGATGCAGTAAGGCGTGGCCGTGCGGCTGTTGGTTGGCAAGCTGCGGGTTAAAATGGTGGATGGCGATGATGAGCAGTTCGGTGACGATTACAAGCAGGGCGACGGTAAGGAGAGAACGGAGGATGGGCGGGGAATTTTCGGTTGGCATTTATAGCCCCATTTGTGATTGGCGTTATTTGTAAACATTGTAGTTGTCAGTATGGGAAATTGCAAGAAATTGCGGCCACTATACGGGAGTCGGTTGTGGTGGTCAATAGGTAATGTCTGTCAGGATGGCGGCCAGCTGCCCGTGCAGGAGGGCGTTGCTAACCAGGATCTCGTTGTCGATGGGGGAGAAGGGGTTGTCCCGGAAGTCGCTGACCCGGCCGCCCGCCTCCTCGATCAGCAGCAGCCCTGCCGCAGTGTCCCACGGCTTGAGGTTGATCTCCCAGAAGCCGTCCAGCCGCCCGCAGGCCACATAGGCCATGTCCATGGCCGCCGCCCCGGCGCGGCGCACCCCCTGCGTGCGGGGCAGGATGGAGGTCAGGGCATCCATTACCTCGTCTATCTTCTCCTTGATGTTGTACGGGAAGCCGGTGGCGAGCAGCGATTGTCGCAGTTCGGCGGTTTGTGAAACCCTGATCCGTTTCTGGTTCAGCCAGGCCCCGCAGCCGCGCCCGGCGAGAAACAGCTCATCGAGAAGCGGCTGGTAGATCGCCCCGGCCTTGATTTCGCCGCCCTCGGCGTAGCCGATGGAGGTGGCGAACCAGGGGAAGTGATGGGCGAAGTTGGTGGTGCCGTCCAGCGGGTCGATGATCCAGCAAGGGGTTGTCGGCATGGCGGTGGGCGGCGCGCTCGACTCCTCGGCCAGGAAGCCGACATCCGGAAAGGCGGCGTTCAGGTGGGCGATGATCGCCTGTTCGGCGGCCACGTCCGCCTCGGTGACCAGATCGATGGCCCCCTTGTGGTTGATCTGGTGCGGCTTGCCGTAGAGATCCCGGAGGATCGCCCCGGCCTCAAGGGCGGCGGCGCCGGCGGCGGTGATGAGGGCGGCGAGATGGGAATCGGCGCACTGTTCGGCGCAGGCGGTTACTCGGTGCATGCGGGATGTTCCTTGTGTTCGGGTTGCAGCAGGTTGGCCAGGGGCTGGGCGTAGAAACAGAAGAGCATCCCCAGGGTGGTGGCGCCGGTGGTGGCCCAGAAAAGAGCGAGGTGGAGGGTGGGGTATGGGTAGAAATAGAGATCGAGGACAAAGAGGATCAACCCCAGATGCATGAGGGTTGAGCCCAGCCGCAGCCAGTAGCCGGTCCGTTCGAAGCGGATGCGCTGGCTGCCGATTACGGCAAGCACCAGCACCGCGAGCTGCAGGAGAAGCGAGGCGGCAAGGATCAGCAGCAGGGCGGTCTTGGCCCCGAAGGCGAGCCCAACCGTCCCAGCCACCGTCAGCAGCAGCACCGCAAAACGGTTCAGCCAGTGGGTGGGCAGCAGCCGCTTGGGGATGCAGATGCCGAGGATGGTGATCAGGGCGACGACAAAGGGGGCGACGATGGCGTTGAGTCGGTCCATGTGCGCGTATTTCAGCGCCGGCGCCATGTTCTGGACCTGGGCGAACTTGAAGGCGAACATGCCGTAGATGCAGATTGCCGAGATGGCGAAGAGCACCCCGACGGTGGCCAGGATCAGGTAGTAATCGTAGGAGGCGGTCCGCGGCGGCATCGCTTTCCTCACTGGAAGGTGT
>JAOUHH010000075.1 GCA_029865195.1 Desulfobulbaceae bacterium | reverse complement strand
GACCTGATCTTCCGCCATAGCGTTTCTCCTCGTAATGAATTGATCGTTGCATCACGGCCGGATATCCACGTTGTATTTGAAAAAAAACGTGATGTCTGAATCTGGCCGGGAGGCGCAATAGTATTTACTAATCGTTATTTGGGGATTTTGTTAAGTAATTATCGGAAATGGTAATCGTTCATGTCAACGAAAATTTTTGTAATATAAAGTAAATGATAAGCGTGTTGAGAATTTAATTATAATTACCGTTATTTATAATAGGTTAAAATTTAGTAGTAATTGTTTAAATCAGTAAAAATGGAGGACGGCGGGTGCCAAAAATGAAGGCGATCTGCGAAAGGAAGCGGATTTTGCAGGAGGGTATTTTCAGGTTTCGGAATTCTTGAGGGCAACATCGACGATGGAATGGACATCCAGAATCAGGCAGACCTCACCGTTGCCGAGGATGGTGCAGCCGGAAACGCCGCCGACATTGCCGAGCCCTGAAATGTATTCGGAAAGCCCTTTGATGACTGTCTGCTGCTGCCCCATGATCTCGTCGACAAAGAGGCAGAAGTTGAGGTCTTGACCTTCGAGAACGATGAGGATGCCTTTTTCAAGGTCGGTATAATCAGGGGTGATCTTGTGAAGTTCATGCAGCCTGACCACCGGCAGCAGGTTGTCGCGGACCTTGACCAGTTCCTGGCCGTCCGGTGAGACGGTGACCATGTCGACGGTCGGGCAGAACGATTCCCGAATCGAGAGCAGCGGCACGATGTACAACGCCTTGCCGACCCTGATCATCATACCGTCGATGATCGCCAGGGTCAGCGGTATCCGCAGGATAATGGTGGTGCCGTGCCCGCTCTTGCTCTTGATCTCGATTTTGCCCTTGATCTTCTCGAGATTTTTGCGGACCACGTCCATGCCGACGCCGCGACCCGAGACATCGGTGATCTGATCTGCGGTTGAAAAACCGGGCAGAAAGATCATATTGAAGACTTCCGGGTCGCTCAACTGCGCTCCATCGTCGTCGATGATGCCCTTTTCCATGGCTTTTTTGATGATTTTTTCCCTGTTCAGGCCACGGCCGTCATCGGTGATGGTGATGAGAACTTCCCCCTCCTCGTGGCTCGCCGACAGGCGCAGGATGCCGGTTTCACCTTTGCCGGCCTGAGTCCGTTCGGCAGGGGGTTCAAGGCCGTGATCCATGGAGTTGCGGAGAAGGTGCACCAGGGGGTCGGTGATCAGTTCGATGACCGTTTTGTCGACCTCGGTGCTTTCGCCGACCAGTTGCAGGTCAACCTTCTTGCCGGATTTCCTGGAGAGATCGTGCACCAGCCGCGTCATGCGGCGGAAGAGGCCGGCCACCGGCACCATGCGGATCAGCATCGCCATCTCCTGCAACTCGCGGATGATTTTGTCCATGTGCTGACTGGCCTTGTTGAAGTTCTCCAGTTCAAGGCCGCGCAGGTCGGGGTTATTGATCAGCATGTTTTCGGCGATAACCATCTCACCGATCAGGTTGATGAGGCTGTCGAGCTTGACGAGATCGACCCGGATGTCCTGCCGGGCGGCAGTTGCCGTTGTTGCCGGCGCGGGGGCGGCTGCTTGCCTTTTCTGGGATTGCACCGCTTGGGCGATCTGGTCTTCCGTGACGGTTCCTGAGTCGACCAGGATTTTTCCCAACGGTTTGTTCTGCGTGTCAAGGGCCTCTTCGATGACGTCTTCGGTGACCACCCCCTGGCTTACGAGTATTTCGCCGAGTTTCGGCGTCGGTGCGCCGGATGCGCCAGGTTCGTCTGGTAAGAGATTGGTCAAGGCTTCCAGGTAGAGGCCGATCCCTTCTATCTTGCATTCCTCGCCCAGGGCAATCTTTTCCATGGTTTGACCGAGGATATCGATCAAGCCAAGCAGGGTTTCAATCGCCTTGGGGCGGTTGATATCGGCACCCTCGCGGGCGGCGTCGAGGAGGTTTTCCATCCCGTGGGCAAGTTTTTCCATGGGATTGAAGCCGAGAAAACCGCTGTTGCCCTTGAGGCTGTGTATGTTGCGGAAAAGCTGCGCCACCAGTTCCGGGTTTGCATCCTCCGGATTCTTGCTCCATTGGAGCAGTGCCTCCTCGCTCTTCTGGATGAGTTCACCCGATTCCTGGAGAAAATGGTGCAGGGTGTCAGGATTGATAAGCTGGGAGGGGTTGAGGTCGAGATCGATGATCGGCCCGGTCGCGGCGTCCGCCTCAGATGCTGCTGGTTCTGGCTCGGGAGTGCCGTCGATGGCGCGAACGAATTTGTCGTGGAGCTTGTCGGCCTGTTTGACAAGGTTCCGGTCGTTCAGGTTGGTTTCAAGTTGCACCAAGGCTTCCTTGATGAAATCGCAGGCCTGGCACAAGAGGTCGACATGGCTGGGTTGAATGGTGATCTCGTCGTTGCGGAAACGGTCGAGGAGGTTTTCGGCGCTGTGGGCGCATTTGACCAGGTTGTTGAATTGCAGGAAGCCGGCGCCGCCCTTGATGGAGTGAAAAGCGCGGAAGATGGTGTGCAGCTTTTGCAGGTTTTCCGGCGAGGTTTGCGCTTCGCTGTTCTGGTGAATGGCGGCCAGGGTGATAATGTCCGCTTCCATGGCTTCCACGAGATCGCGGACTTCACAGATGAATTCTTCTATGATCTCAACTTGTTCGTCAGGGAGTTGGTTCGACATGGTTATTCACCTTTTGTCACTTTGTCTGCGAAGCATGCGGCCGAAATTGTCAGTTTTGAGGTTGCGGATTGTTCTCCGCTCGTCATTTTCCGGCCCGCCAAGAGGGCCTTTTCCAGCGCGAAGCGGTCCTGTTCTGGTTGTAACCTCGCTAGCGTCCTGATTGCTAGTTTTTAGTCGGCATAGAGTCCGGAAAGTATGCTCGCATCAGATGTTCAAGATCTTCAAACCGGAGAGGCTTGGTCAGATAGGCATCACAATGTTTGGCCTGCAGCAGTTCGTCCTTGATGTTCTGGTCATCGAGGGCGGTGGTCATCACCACCTTACAGGAAAGGGAGTCACCCATCTCTTTTTCGAGGCGGCGAATCTCCTTGGCAACCTGCCGGCCATCGAGTCCTGGCATCATGATGTCGAGACAGATCATGTGGTACGGCTTCTTTTCGATCATCGCATTTTTAAAAGCCATGATTGCCTCGTAACCGTCGATGGCGACATGGCTGTTGCCGTACGGTGTCAGGAATTCCTGCAGGAGGTAGCGGCTGATGAATTCATCTTCGACAATAAGAAATTTGAGGGGTTGGGTCGATTTTGGGTCGCCTTGCCCTTTGTTCAGGATGGCCGTCAGTTCGTTGATGATCTTATCGGAGCGCCTTTGCAAGACCGGGCCGGAAGGGTCGGCGGAACGGAGAAGGGTAAAGCAGTGCTCCAGGCTTGATGAAAGCTTTTCAATGATCACGCTGTTGAGCGCTGTCTTGTCCTCCTTGATGGCCTCGACGGCTTCAGTTAGCTTGCCGCTGAAGCCGGCCAGCGCCGCCATTTCGTACATGCTTGCGGTTCCCTCAACGGTATGCAAGGATCGATGCAGTTTTTTGCGCAGTTTGGCGGAATCCGGGTCTGCCTGCAACTCCTGTAGCATCTTGCGGACCTCGTTGAGCAGTTCGCTGATTTCGTTGATCAAGGCCACGGTTTCGGGGTCGGGCTCTTTTTCCGCCTGGGGGGCTGGTTTTGGGGGAGCCGGCGGCGGTTCGGGTTGGGGCGCGGAGGCAGGGGCGGGGGACTGCGGCGTTGCGAGCGGCGCGCTTTTGGTCGAGATGGCAGGCGCCAGTTGGGCAAGGATGAGTTGCGCCGATTCCTGTATTGCCGGGGATTCCGGATCGTCCGTCTCGATCATGGTGAGGATCTGGTCGCGGGCGGTGAGAAGGACCTCGCGGAGCGCGTCGGGGACAACGCCGCTTCCTTCGCGGATCTTGTCGATGGCGGTTTCAACCTCATGGGTGAACTTGGATACCGCCTTGAAGCCGAACATGGCCCCCGAACCCTTGATGGTATGAAAGGCGCGGAAGAGGCGGTTGATAAGCTCGCTGTCGCCTGGATTGTCGCGCAATTCCAGAAGAGCCGCTTCTATATCGTCAAGAAGGTCGTAGGCTTCTTCCTTGAAGATATCGGTTTCCATTGTTCCCATGATAAAAATGCCTGAAAAGGTGTTTGCCGGGGCCTGGCCGCGTATCGTTCAGGTTTCTTCCGGCATTTTTCGATTCTCCGGATTAAGCACCGGTAAATTTCTACGCTACGGTTCGACCAGTCGCAGCGTCAATCCTCGGTTTGAGCGGTGATCTTCTCAATATCCGCGATGAGAATAATGTCCTCGTTGCCAAGGATTGTGTAGCCGTTGATGCCGCGGATGTCCTTGAAAGCTTTGTACCCGTCGGAAAAGGTTTTGACGACAATTTTTTGATGACTCAGCACCTCATCGACCCAAAGTGCGATGTTATGTTTTTCGCTGACGATGATAACATGCCGGTCGGTGACTTGCTGCGGCGGTTTGGCCTTCGGGAACAGGAACGAGCCCAGATTGATGACCTGGTAAACCGAGCCGTGATATTGGATGCAGTTGTCGCCGGAAAAAAGCCTGGTGGCCTCCTCCTCCTTGGCTTCAATGGTGGCGGTAATGTCTTCGGAGGGGATCGCCAGGGTCCGATTGTAGACGGTCACGATCATTGCTTCCTTGGCGACCAGGGTTTTGGTCAGCGGAATCTTGAGCAACACCTTGGTCCCTTGGTTCACCACCGACTCCACCTCGACGGTGCCCTGGGTCTCCTTCAAGACCGACTGCACGACGTCCATGCCGACGCCGCGACCAGAGACATCGCTGATATTTTCGGCGGAACTGAAGCCGGGTTTGAAAATGAGGTTGATCAGTTCACGGTCGGAAAGCTGATCCGCCTCTGCCGGGGTGAGGAAATTCTTTTTGATCGCCACGTTCTTGATCGACTGCGGATCCATGCCCTTGCCGTCGTCGGTGATGGTGATATAGAAATAGTTGTCATCCACCGCCGCTTTCAGTTCCAGGGTGCCGGTGGTCGGCTTGTTGTTGTTGGCTCGTACTTCCGGCAGTTCGATGCCATGGTCAACCGAATTGCGCAGCATGTGGACCAGGGGGTTTTCTATTTTTTCCAGCAGGTCCTTGTCGATGACGGTCTCTTCCCCGACGATCCTGAAATCGATATCCTTGTTCAGGGAACCGGCGAGTTGGCGGATAACGCGGGGAAACCGTTTGAACAGGGTGTCGATGGGGACCTTCCTGATCCCCATGATGCTTTCCTGGAGGGTATCCACCATTTCGTCCAGCGAGGTGATGGTATTGGTGAAGCGGGCCATGATGTCGTAATCGACCTCCGCCTCTTCCAGCTGCTTTTTCAGGAAACTGAAGGAGTCGATGTTGATGAACAACTCGCCGACAAAGTTGGCGAAGCTGTCCAACTTGTCCTGATCGATACGGATGGTTTTTTTGATTTCACGGCCGTCCGGAGCCTTCTTGGTGTGTTCCTCAAGGGCGTTCTTTTGCTGGATGGTCAACGCTTCCTGGAGGTCGGTTGCCCTCAAGACGCCGTCCTCCACCAGGATTTCACCGACCTTTTTCTGTTTCTTGAGGGCACTGGTCAGTTGATCCGGTGAAACCTTATTCTGGGAGATCAGGATTTCGCCGAGCTTGCCGAAGGTTTCGGTGCCGGTAGCCGGTGCTTCTTCGGTTTCGGTGATCTCAAATTTAGCCAGAATGGCGTCAATGGTTTTGCTGGTCGAGGCGGTGAATTCATTGCTGGCGATCAGCAGCGCATCGTCGAAGAAATTACACATGGATTGCAACTCTTCAAGCTCATGGGCGGCATCGCTGTCGTTTTTGAACACTTCCCGCAGTGAGGCGAGGACGTTTTCAAACTCTCGTTGCAGGTCGCGGTCCACCGGGGTTTTCTTGTCCATCCGGCTTGCCACGTCGAGCATCGGTTTGACAACGGCGGTGTAATCTTCGTCGCCGATCATGTACCTGGCAACCGTGGAGCGCCTTGCGGTCGCGCCGGAGCTTTTGGCATCGTTGATCAGGAGTTCGATTTCCTTGTTTGCTTTTTCGATCCTGCTGAGCAGGTTGCTGATCAAGGTGTTTTCGCTGGGCGAGATATCGTTGTCCATTGCCTCCTTGAGGAGTTTTTCCAGGGTGAGGACACTGGTGATGGAGCCGGCTGGTTTTTCCGGCTTGATCCGTTCGACCTTGGCCAGGAATTCGTTTTCATCGTCGCGGAGAACGGTGTCGCTGGGGTCGTTGTAGGCCCGGTCCACCATCTGCCGCAGATAATCAGCGCCGCCCAGCAGGGTGTCGATGATCTCCTTGGTAATGACCAGATCGCCTTTACGGACGTTGTCGAGCAGGTTTTCCAGGCGGTGGGAAAACTTGTTGATGTTGGTGAGGCCGAAGAAGCCGGAGTTGCCTTTCAGGCTGTGGATCGGCCGGAAAATTCGGTTGATTATTTCCAGGTTGGCCGGATCTCTTTCCAGGTCGATGAAATCCGCTTCGATGCCGTGCATGGAATCGGCTGATTCGTCGAGAAAACCATGCAGTGCCTCGAGATCCATTTCGCTGCTCATGGCTTATTTTTCTCCTTCGGCTGCTAGTTTATGCAGAATGCTGTTGACCCGGTTGAGCTTTACGGCCACGCCGTCGGCGGCGGCGATGATTTCATTGATATCTTCGAACGGCTTGAAGAAGATGTCGACCGCGCCGTAGCGGAAGGCGTCCAGGGTGTTGCTGATGGTGATATGGGCGGTCATCATCACCACCTGAATCATGCCGTTGAAGTTCTTGATCTTGCGCAGGAGGGTCAGGCCGTCCATCTGCGGCATCTGGATGTCGCTGATCACCATGTCGAAATGTTGGTTTTCGATCATCTTGTAGGCCTGCAATGGATGATCGATGGTGGTGACGTCGTAATCGGTGGGCAGGAACGCCATTTCCAGCATGCTCAGGATGTCTTTATCGTCGTCAACGATCAATATCTTGTAGTTTCGTTTCTCTGGCATGGCGTTGCTCCACTTGGCTTCGAGGGGTGGTTTGTCCGTGTTGCCTTGTCTTGTCCGTTCCAATCAGGATATTTCGATGGGTCCGGCCAGCGGTATCTTGATGTTAAAGGTTGTTCCCTGGCCTTTTTGGCTTTCAACCAGGATGTCGCCGTTCAGCGCCTTTATCGAGCGCAGGCACATATACAGCCCCAATCCGGTACCGATCGGGCCCTTGGGGGAGGGGTTGCTGTCGTCGTGTTTTGGTTTGGTTGTGAAGAACGGATCAAATATCTTGTTGATATGTTCAGGCGCGATGCCGCCGCCGGTATCGGTGATCGACAGCCAGGCATAGTGGTTATTGAGCGATGTCGAGATGGAGATTGTTTGGTCGGCATTGCCATGCATGGCATCTATGGCGTTGCTGATCATGTTGTTGAAAACCTGGGCGATCTCAGGGGCAACGGCCAGGATTGGGATCGGCTTCGGGGTCAGATCGATGTTCTTTTTGATATGGTGTTTGAAGTGCAGATCTCCCTCGAGAAAAGCCAGTTCGGACCGGATGATGCTGTTCAGGTCGAGCCGTTCGGGTTTGCTGGACTGATCGGCGCTGCTCTTCGACATCAGCGAGTTGATCATTTCGGTCAGGCGACCGGAGGCGGTCTCGGCAAGATCGATCGCCTTGATCGCGCCATCGGTCAACTTGGCGACCTTGGTGACATCCGGTAATGGCGCATCACCGCCTTGCTCGATTTCGCTGCGAATCATTCTGAGGGTGGAGCGGCAGGCCTGGGAACTGCCGCGGATGGTGGTCAGCGGCCCCTTGAGGTTGTGAACGATTCCCTGGATAAGCTGGCCAAAGGCGGCTTGGCGTTCGGTGCGGATCAGTTCCCGAGAGCTTTCCGCCACCACTTTCTCAAGTTCTTCATTGTAATGTGAGATCTTGTCCATGGCGGCCTTCAGCTTCAGGTGGGTTTGCACCCTGGCCCTGACCTCACCCTCCCTGATTGGTTTGCCGAGATAGTCTTCGGCGCCGACGGCAAAACCCGTGACAAGGTTTTCGGTGTCGGTGAGGGCGGTAACGAAAATGACCGGTATATTGGTGGTTCGCGGGTCTTCTTTTAGCCGGCGGCAGGTTTCGTAGCCATCCATGTCCGGCATCATGATATCCATCAGGATCAGGTCGGTCTTGCGATGCACGGCCGCCTCAATGGCCTCGATGCCGTTGTTGGCCTCGTGGGTCTGATATCCGTCCTGCTCCAGGATATCCTTGAGTAGAAATCTGTTCACGAATTCATCGTCAACGATGAGAATGTCGAATTCCGATTTCTCAGGAACGGTAAATGGCTGAAGGAAAGGCTTGCTGGTTTCCTGTTGCATGGCTGCTTTTGTATGGCCATAGGTCGGTGGTGGCAAGGATTGACTTATGGCAGGTTTCAGCTGTTTACAGTCCACACATGGTGTGTTGACATAAGGGACCGTATTCGCAGTTAGATCATAGGAATAATTGTCAGTAAGTCGATTGTCTACCTGTACAAAGTTGACTTTTCCATATTAGACATGGAAAGAGGAAGAGTTCAATGAAATTTCGTTTTTAAAGTATGACCGGTGAGGCTCTGATATTGCGGAAGATGAATGTCGTGTGCGTTTCAGCCGAAAAAAAGATAGCAGATAGCTATGGCGGCGGTGATGCCGGCGGCATCGGCAATCAGGCCGCAGGGGACGGCGTGGCGGGTTTTTTTGATTCCCACCGAGCCGAAATAGACGGCGATGATGTAAAAAGTGGTCTCGGTGCTGCCCTGCATGACCGCCACGATCTTCGCCACCAGGCTGTCGACGCCGTGGGCCTGGATGGTTTCGATCATCAGGCCGCGGGAGCCGCTGCCGCTCAACGGTTTCATGAACCCGGTGGGCAGGGCGTCGACAAAGGCGAGAGGGGCGCCCTGGTAGTGAATCAACCCCATTGTGTCGAGCGACCAGGCGATGGCGCGCACCACGGCATCGATGATCGACAGAACGATATCCATTGCCCCGCTTGCTCGAAAAACACCGATGGCTACCAGCATGGCGACCAGGTATGGGATGATGCCGATCGCGACTTGGAAGCCCTCTTTGGCGCCCTCGATGAATTGTTCGTAGACGTTGATCTTTTTGTGGACGGCAAGGAGCAGAAAGAGAATGATCACTCCGAAGATGAAGCCGTTGCTGGCGGTGAGGGAGAGGCCCTGCATGGTCTCGCGGTCGAGGGTGAGTAGGCTGGTGAGCAGCAGGGATATCACGGTGAAAACGGCGCCGATAAAGAGGAGCCGGCGCGGGGTGAGGAGATTGATGCGCTGATAGAAGGAAACCGCGATCAGGCCGGCCAGCGAAGAGCAGCTGGTGGCGAGCAGGATGGGGATGAACAGTTCGGTGGGGTTGGGGTAGCCGAGCTGATAGAGATAGGTGAAGATGGTGGTGGGGATAATGGTCACCGACGAGGTGTTGATGACCAGAAACATGATTTGGGCGTTGCTGGCTGTTTCCGGGTCGGTGTTCAGGGACTGGAGTTCGCGCATCGCCTTGAGGCCGAGAGGGGTTGCGGCGTTATCGAGACCGAGCATGTTGGCGGCGATGTTCATCACCATTGCACCGGCCGCCGGATGATCTCGGGGCAGTTCCGGAAAGAGAACCCGAAAGGGCGGCGCCAGCCAGCGGCTGAGCAGGGCAACCATCCCGCCCGCTTCGCCGATCCGCATGATGCCGAGCCAGAGTGTCATGACGCCGGTGAGGCCGAGGGAGATGTCAAAAGCGGTTTTGGCGGTCTGGAAAAGGGTGGTCATGATCTCGTTCAAGACCGTTGCCTGTTGCAGGAACAGGGCCTGATAAAGAACGGAGAGCGCAGCCAGGAAGAAGAAACCTGTCCAGATGATGTTGAGCACGAGGAGCCTCGGTGGATGTTGACGCCTGAAAGGGTTGGTAGATTGGTCTGTCAACATACCAAAGATGACGGTTGCGGCATAGGGGAAAACAGGGTCGACGGATTGGCGGGGCGGAGTCGCTGTTTGCAAATGTTATGTGCGGCTGCGCGGTTTCGCGATGGACGTCTTCATGGTATAATCATTTCATTAAATTGCACCCAGCAAGTAAGCGAGGCATGATGGAAATCA
>JAOUHH010000299.1 GCA_029865195.1 Desulfobulbaceae bacterium | reverse complement strand
CACCATCACCGGCCGGCTGGTGCAGCCGGTGGAGGTGGCCGGGCTCTATGTGCCGGGCGGACAGGGCGGCAAGACGCCGCTGGTCTCGTCGGTGCTGATGAACGGCCTGCCGGCGGGAATAGCCGGCGTCGAACGGCGGGTGATGATGACCGTCCCCTCCGCCGACGGCTCCGTCAATCCGGCGCTGCTGGTGGCGGCGCAGGAGATCGGCATCACCGAGATCTACAAGGCCGGTTCGGCCTGGGCCATCGCCGCCCTGGCCTTCGGCACCGAAACGATCCCCAAGGCGGATGTGATCGTCGGCCCCGGCAACCAGTTCGTCACCGAGGCCAAGCGGCAGGTGTCGGGCCGGGTCAAGATCGACATGATCGCCGGCCCCAGCGAGGTGCTGATCATCGCCGACCAGACCGCCAACCCCGCCTATATCGCCGCAGACCTCCTGGCCCAGGCCGAGCATGACCCGCAGGCGCTCTCGATGCTGGTCGCGACCAGCCAAACGGTGGCCGAGCAGGTGGTGCAGGAGCTGGAAATACAGCTTACGCAATTGAGCCGGGCCGAGATCGCCCGCACCTCGCTCACCGAGCGCGGGGTGATCCTCATCGCCGACAATCTTGACGATGCGATGCGGATCGCCAACCAGATCGCCGCCGAACACCTGGAACTGATGATCGACGCCCCCTTCACCTGGCTGCCCAAGATCAAGCACGCCGGCGCCATCTTCATGGGCCAGCACACCCCGGAATCGGCCGGCGACTACATGGCCGGCCCCAACCACGTGCTGCCGACCATGGGCACCGCCCGCTTCTCGTCGGCCCTGGGGGTGGAGACCTTCATCAAGAAGTCGAGCATCATCGCCTACTCCGAAGAGGCGCTCACCGCCCACGGCGAGCAGATCCAGCAACTCGCCAACCTGGAAGGGCTCACCGCCCACGCCCGCTCGGTGGGGCTGCGGCTGCACGGCAAATAACCCGTCCACCCTCTTGCCATGAGCTGCGAAACCATCCTCCGCGAGGGCCTTGCCGCCCTCGCCATCGACCTCGACGACCAGGCCGTCACCCGCCTCTGCCGCTATTTCGCTGAGCTTGCCAAGTGGAGCAAGAAGATGAATCTGGTCGCCAGGGGCGACGACCGGACCATCATCGAAACCCACTTCCTCGACTCGCTGACCATGCTGCCCCTGCTCAGGCGGCAACCGGCCGACCACCGCCTGCTGGACATCGGCTCCGGCGCGGGCTTTCCCGGCCTCGCCCTCAAGTGCGCACGGCCGGAACTGCCGACCACCCTGGCCGAACCGCGCCAGAAGCGGGTCTCCTTCCTCAAGCACGTCATCCGCACCCTGCAACTGCCCGGCATCGAGGTGCTGCCGGAACGGATCGAACCCGACCATCCCGCCCAGGCACAGTATCCGCTCATCACCAGCCGCGCCTTTGCCGACATCCCCGCCTTTCTCGCCGCCTGCGAACCCTTAAGCCCGCCGGGCGGCCTGGTCATCTGCATGAAGGGGCCGAAATACGAGGAAGAGATCGCGGCCTGGCGCAACTCGCCGCTGGCCGACCGCTTCCGGCTGGGCGCCATCGAAACCCACCGGTTGCCCTTCTCCGGCAAGGAACGCTATCTGGTTATCTTTGCAAAACAGGGGTGATTAAGAAAAAACAGGATTCAATAGTGGTAGCGGGCCTGCAGGAAATCGATCCGATCGTCACGTACCAAGTAAACGATGCGGTGTTCTTGGGTAAGGCGGCGAGACCATGTGCCGGGAGCAAGATATTTGAGAGGTTCCGGCTTACCGACCCCGGAGAAGGGATCGCGAATGATGGCCTCGACAATGGAGAAAGCACGCAGGGCCATCTTGCGATCGGTTTCCACCCAGTGCCGCAGATCCTCCCGGAATTCCGGATGAAAAACAGCGGACCGGCCCATTCCGGAAGGCGACCGCGGGGGCTTTTTCCTAGCCAAGCCCCACCTCTTCCCTGAGTTCGGACACGGAATTACTTTTACCCTGAAGCGTGAGCGCCCGCTCCAGGGCGGCAAGAAGACGTGCAGCGTTCTTGGGAGAGCGAAGCAGGTGCGCCGTTTCCCTGAGACTTTCCAGTTCGTCGGCAGCGATCAGGGCCACGTCCTCGGCCCCACGGCGATGAATGATCACCACCTCGCGGTCATCGGTGGCGGCGTTACAGAGGCCGGCAAAATTCGCCCTGGCATTGGAATAAGTGGTTTCGATGGGCATGTTCTCACCTCGCATTATTGTACAACAATACGGTACAACCAAGAGCCATCCATGTCAATGCCGCCCCAGTCTTTTTCCCATCCCCGACCGGGACGACAAGGCTGTCACGCGTCGCTCGAATCCTGTGCCAGACCTGCCGCGTCAGTCACCAATACCGCCCCGCCACCCTGCCCCCCTTACCCGAGCTTGGCGAGCCGTTTTTGGATATCAAGCTTGGCAAGGCCCGAACGGATGGTGCCGGAGAACTCCTCGGCCAGATCGACACTCTTGCGGACCAGCTCGATGGCCCCGTCACGGTCCACCGCCAGCACATCCTTATATTCACCGAGCAGCTTGGAGAAGGCCTGGCCGTTACAGATCTTGGCGGTCAGGGCGTTACTGAAGGCGGCCAGATTCTGGAGATAGGCCTTGCTGTCGCCAGGCCCGGTGGGTACCGGCGGATAGGGGGTCATGGAGGAGATCAGCTTGGGGGAAAGATTCCACATCCGCGCCATCTCCTGGCCGACATCCTGAAAGGAGAGGCCGTTCAACTGCTCCCTGGCCGCCGCCTCGATGGAAAAGGAGAAGGAGGCGGCAACCCGCTCCTCGATCAGGTGGTAGACATCCGGCAGATACACCTGCACCATAATCTGGCCGAAGTTATGCAGCAAGGCGCAGATAAACGCCTCCTCG
>JAOUHH010000300.1 GCA_029865195.1 Desulfobulbaceae bacterium | reverse complement strand
GGGTCGGGACGGTGCCGGCGTGGGTCTGGCTTGACGGCGACCGGTTGAAACAGGTTCTGCTCAATCTCTACCTGAATGGCATCGAGGCCATGGACAACGGCGGCACGCTGGCGGTTTCCATGGAGATGGCGGATACGGTTCTGGAGATCAGGATCAGTGATGGCGGGCGGGGGATTAACCCGGAGTCGTTGGGGGCCATCTTCGACCCCTATTTCACCACCAAGCCTGCCGGTACCGGCCTTGGGCTCGCCATCGTCCATAAGATCGTCGAGGCCCTGGGCGGCGAAATTTCGGTGCGGAGCCAAGCGGGGGAGGGGACGGAGTTTACCCTGCGCATCCCTGTGCGCGAGGAGGAATGCTGATGGCGGTGCCGCAATTTTCAATCCTGGTGGTGGACGATGATCTGGCCCATCGCACCATGTTGGGGAGGCTGCTTTCCGGCTGGGGTTACGATGTGAGCGAGGCGGATGACGGCCAGACCGCCATCGATCTGGTCAACCTCCGCCCCTTTGATCTGATCCTCATGGATGTGCGGATGGTCAAGGTCTCGGGCATCGAGGCGCTGGCGGTGATCAAGAAATACAACCCGGCGATCCCGATCATCATCATCACCGCCTATTCCTCGGTGGAGAGCGCGGTTACGGCGATGAAAAAGGGGGCCTATGACTATCTGACCAAGCCCCTTGATTTTGATGAACTGCGGCTGCACCTGCAACGGGCGTTGGATCATCGGCAACTGCGGGAGGAAAACAGGCAGCTGCGGGCGGCCGTCAACGGCCATTTCGAGCGGTCGCGGATCATCGGCAACAGCCCGGCGATCACCGCGCTGCTGACGACGGTCTCCCAGGTCGCTCCTTCCGAGGCCAGTGTCCTGATTGCGGGCGAATCCGGTACCGGCAAGGAGTTGGTGGCGGCGGCGATTCACCGCAACAGTCCCCGGCGGGACGGCCCCTTTGTCTCCTTGAATTGTGCGGCGATCACCGAAACCCTCTTCGAGTCTGAGTTGTTCGGGCATGAGAAGGGGGCGTTCACCGGCGCCCACCGCTCCACCGACGGGCGTTTCCAGCAGGCGGACGGGGGGACGCTGTTTTTCGATGAGATCAGCGAGATGCCGCTGACCATGCAGGTCAAGCTCCTGCGGGTATTGCAGGAACGGCGGGTGACCAGGGTCGGCGGCAGTCGGGAGATCCCGGTGGATGTGCGGATCGTCTCCGCCACCAACCGCGATCTGGAAAAGGAGGTCGCCGACGGCCGTTTCCGGGAGGATCTCTTTTATCGGCTGGCGGTGGTGACCATTGAACTGCCGCCCTTGCGGGTGCGGAGCGACGATATCCCCTTGCTGGCCGATCATTTTATTAAAAAATTCGGCGAACAGAACCATAAAATATTGAAGGGGCTGACCCCACAGGCGATGGACCGGCTGCTGAAGTATGGGTGGCCCGGCAATGTCCGGGAATTGATGAACGGGCTTGAGCGGGCGACGGTGTTGGCGCGCTCGGAATATATCGATGTGGCGGATTTGCCGCCGTCGGTGCAAAGCATGCCGGTTCCTGCCGGGGAGGCCTCGTTGGCAGCGGCGGCGCAACCCCTTGAAGAGGTGGAAAGGGTTGCCGTCCTGCAAACCCTTGCCGCCTGCCGTGGCAACAAAAGTGAGGCGGCAAGAAGGCTCGGGGTCACCCGCAAGACCTTACACAAGAAGTTGAAAAAATACGGGTTGATGCAGGAATGACCAGTGGCCGGATCGGAGTGGCTGGCGCTGGTCGGGTTCGTATTGTTTTCCGTGGGGTCGGGGCAAGGGGAAACGCGCGACGCGATGAAGAGAAGGGAACGATTCCCGGAGGAAAGACACCTGACCATCCGCCAGGCGATTGTCGGGCTTCTTGCCGAGGGTGATCTGGAGGTTGGCGAATTGTCCCGGGCCATCGGCAAATCGGAGAAGGAGCTGTACGACCACCTGGAGCATCTATTGCGGGCCAAGGCGCTGGCAATCGTTCCGGCGGAATGTCTTCATTGCGGCTATCGTTTCGAAAAGCGGGACAAGGTCAAAAAACCGGGGAAATGCCCCCGGTGCAAAGGCACCCACCTCCGGCCGCCGCTGTTCCGGGCGAGCATGGATGCGGCCGCCGGAGATGGGTGCGCGCAAAAGGAGAGCCGATGAGGTGGTATCTGCAGGTGTTGCGGAAGTATGCGGTGTTTGCCGGCCGGGCCGGGCGGCAGGAGTATTGGTGGTTTTTCTTGTTCAACCTCGTTTTCAGTCTCGCTCTGGGGTTAGTCGAGATTGTGACCGGCTGGTTTGGCGCCGGGATTGGCCTGTTGAGCGCCCTCTATTCGCTGGCGATGTGCGTGCCAAGCCTGGCGGTAACGGTGCGGCGGCTGCACGATACCGGCCGCAGCGGCTGGTGGGTGTTGGTCGGCTTGATCCCGCTTCTTGGCGTCGTCGTCTTGCTGGTTTTCATGGTGCGGGATGGCGCCCCCGGGGAAAATCAATATGGGCCCAACCCGCAGGCAACGGCCTGATCGGTCAGGTGTCTCTATTATCAAGCAAGGAGGGGGAATGAAGGCACTGTGGCTTGCGTTGGCGCTTCTCTTGGTCTCGGGCGGGGTGGCGTTTGCCCAAGACGCCTGCGATTATTTTTATCAGGCCCTGGCCGCAGCGCCCCACGAAAAGCTTACGCATCGCATCGGGGAGTTGCAGGGGCAGCATGATGGCAAGTGGCATCAAGGCTGCGAGATGGTGCTGACGACCGATGAGCGGCTGCTTGCCGGCGGCGCACTGCCGGATTTTCAGGCCGGGCCGGGATCTGAATCCTACCGGGCCGGGTGGCGGGACAACCTCGCCTATTCCGCCGATGGCCCCGGCACCAGCCTGTATGCCATTGAAAGGGGCGGCGATCTGTGT
>JAOUHH010000298.1 GCA_029865195.1 Desulfobulbaceae bacterium | reverse complement strand
TGACGGCCGCTGGTACCAGCAGAGCTATGTCCCCTTTGAAGACGTTGACAACGAGACCAAGGTCCTGATCCTCCTCCGCGACATCACCGAGGAAAAGGCGCATCAGGCCGAAACCATGCGTACCGGCCAGTTGGCCTCCATCGGCGAACTGGCGGCAGGCGTGGCCCATGAAATCAACAACCCGATCAACGGCATCATCAACTACGCGCAGATCATGCTCGACGACACCACGGACGAGGTCGGCTGCGACGTGCTCGGCCGGATCATCAAGGAAGGAGAACGCATCGCCGACATCGTCAGCAATCTGCTCGCCTTTTCCCGCCAGGAGGACGGCGACTCCACCCAGGAGGTCCACATCGCGGATGTCATCGACAACTCCTTTGCCCTGATCAAGCATCAGCTCCAGAAGGACAGCATCATCGTCGAGCTCGACATCCCGGCCGATCTTCCCCACATCCGCCTCAATCCGCAAAAACTCCAACAGGTGTTGCTGAACCTGCTCAGCAACGCACGCTATGCCCTGAACCGTCGCTACCCCAATCGCGACCCCGGCAAGAAACTGCATATCGCCTGCAAAACCGTGGACCTGCGGGGGAAGCAATACCTCCGCACCGATGTGACCGACTACGGCATCGGCATCCCGGAAGATATCATCGGCAACATCTTTGACCCCTTCTTCTCCTCCAAGGGGCCTGGGGAAGGCACCGGCCTCGGCTTGAGCATCAGCCACGGCCTGATCAAGGACTTCAACGGCTTTCTCGGGGTGAACAGCAAGGAGGGGGAATTCACGACCATGACCGTTGACCTGCCTACCTGGAACAACGAAGGAGATAAAAATGCTTGAGATAAACCTTACCGACACTGCGATTCTGGTTGTTGACGACGAGGAAAGCCTGCGGTTGACATTCAAGATGTTTCTGAGCCGGGCCGGCTACGGTCCCATCACCACCGCCTCCACCTTTGAAGAGGCGGTGGCGCTGATCGAAAACCAGGAGTTCGACCTGATCATCAGCGACATCGTCATGGAAGGGGCGTCCGGCATCGACCTGCTCCGGCGGGTGAAGGAGCTGGGTCGGCAATGTCCGATGGTGATGGTCACCGGCTACCCCAACATCAACACCGCCACCGAGGCGGTGGAACTGGGCGCCTTCGCCTACCTGTCCAAGCCGGTCAAGAAGGACGACCTCCTCCGCACCGCTCGCATGGCCCTGCAGCAGTACAACCTCTGGAAGGAGGCGGTCAAGCTCCAGAAAGAAAAGGAGCGGTATCAGCAATACCTGGAGACCATCTTCCGCTCCGTCCGCGATGTCATCCTCACCGTCGATCCGGAGTTGCGGATCACCGAGATGAATGAGCCGGCCCGCAAGTGGCTGCAGGAAATGAACCCGGCCCTGCAAAAGGATGCAAGCCTCGACCAGATGCCGGGGCTGGTCGGAGAAATCTGCCGCGAGGATGTCAGACTGGTGCTTGAATCACACCAGGAGGTGCCCGAACACCGCGCCGAATGGCAAAAAGACGAGACCCAGACGATCGTTTTACGCATCAGCGCCGCCCCCATGGAAACCCCCGGCGGTGATTTCCTCGGGGTGGTGCTGATGGCGCGGGACGTAAGCCGCCTTGAGGCGCTGGAGATGGCGGGAATCCGCAACCGCTTCCACCGCTTTGTCGGCATCAGCCCGGCGATGCAGACCGTCTACACGATGATCGAGAATGTCGGCAAGGTCGACACCACGGTGTTGATCACCGGCGAGTCGGGCACCGGCAAGGAGCTGGTCGCCGATGCCCTGCACGCCGAAAGCCCCCGCCGCGAGATGCCGCTGGTCAAGGTGGATTGCACCGCGATCCCCGAAAACCTGCTCGAAAGCGAACTCTTCGGCCACAAGAAAGGCTCCTTCACCGGCGCCGACCGCGACCGGCCCGGTCGCATCCTGCAAGCCGACGGCGGCACCCTTTTCCTCGACGAGATCGGCGATATCTCCTCCCTGATGCAGCTGCGGCTGTTGCGATTCCTGCAGGAGCGGACCTTCTATCCGGTGGGCCAGGACAAGCCGATTACCGTCAACGTGCGGGTGATCACCGCCACCAATGCCGATCTGCGCCAGCGGGTCGACGACGGCACCTTCCGGGAAGATTTGTACTACCGGCTGCGGGTGGTCGACATCATCCTGCCACCGCTCCGTGACCGGGCTGGCGACCTTCCCCTGTTGGTGAACTATTTCCTCGACCGTTTCAGCAAAAGGATCGGCAAGGAGATCAACGGCATATCGGATCAGGCCCTGGAAATGCTTGAAAGCTACCACTGGCCCGGCAATGTCCGCGAGCTTGAACATGTCCTTGAGCGGGCCACGGTGTTATGCGCCGGCAACACCGTCACCATCGCCGATCTGCCGGTGGAGACGCTGAGCGGCAAAGTCGCGCAGCGCCCGACGGAGCCAACCCAAACCGTCCGGCCAGCGCCGGTGACGCCTGCGGCCGTCCCGGAGGATGAAAACGAATCGGACAAGATCCTTCGCATCCTGAGCCAGACTGCCGGCAACAAGGCCAAGGCGGCCCGGCTGCTGGGCATTGACCGCAGCACCCTCTACCGCAAGATGCGACTGTACAACATCGACTTCGATGAGACCGAGGTGTAGCACTACAGTTCACATGCCACACATTTTGCGACAGTAGTGTGGCAAAATGTGTGGCATGAACCCCAGTGAGCAACACCACCTTGGAACACAAACGCGCGGAAGCCGTATCACCACAAACAGCCGTCAACGCCTTGGCCAGCGACAACCGCAACGATTCTCCGGCCTCTCGACCAACCGTGGCATGGCGCATGCATTCCCTAATGGTAACGGCAAGATGCCTTGATGTTGACACAAATTAGCGACCTTAACGAAGTGATGCAGGGAGGACGC
>JAOUHH010000297.1 GCA_029865195.1 Desulfobulbaceae bacterium | reverse complement strand
GGATATGGGTTTTGAGCCAGTCGGCGAGGAAGGTAAGCATGTCCAGGTGGACGTTGTTGTCCTTGTCGGCGAAGCGAATCTGGAAATCAAGGGTGTTTTCGATAAATTTGAGATGTTCGAGGTGGTGTTGGTCAAAGTCGGGATGTTTGTTGAGCAGCGGCTCCTCGAAGGTGAAGTGCTTGTCGAGGTATTGCGACATCTCGTGCATGGCGGTGGCGGCGTCTTTCGCGGAGTAGGTGCCGGAAACGGCGTCGGCGAGCTTGTTGAAAATCTGGAATAGCTCCTGATGCTGCTTGTCGATACTGTCGTTGCCGACGGTATACTCAGGCTTCCATTCGAATCTTTCGATCATTTCCACACCTGCCTGGGGGGACGTGTTGTCGCGAGGATGCTGCCGCGGGAGTTATGCAGTGCGTGTGACGCTGGCTGCCGGTTCGCCGCAATTTCCTTTGCTCTTTGTATCATGCAGGATAAAGTAGTACGAAATTCATAAAAATGGAATGATAAATCCTCCGCACGGCGATGGCAAGCCTTCCCGACCGGTCGTTTTATATGCGGTCTTGGCCGTTGCGGAGGTTCACCCGAACAACGTTCTATTCTCAACTCTTCCATCAAGTACAAGGAAAAAAGTTATGAAGATTGCAATCAGCGGCAAGGGCGGGGTCGGCAAGACTACCATCATGGCGATGCTGGCCCATTACCTCGGCACACAGGGGCGGGATGTACTGGTCATCGACGCCGATCCCAGTCCGCACATGGCGCAGTCCCTCGGGGTCGAAAACGTCGATCGGATCGTCCCCATCGCCGAGATGAAAGAGCTGCTGGTCGAGCGTTCCGGCAAGACGGAAGGCTCCTCCTTCTACAACCTGAATCCCCAGGTCGATGATCTGCTGGCCAAATTCATCGTCGAGCAGAACGGCATCAAGCTGATGGTGTTGGGGGCGATCCAGACCGGCGACAAGGGGTGCGCCTGCCCCGAGAACACGGTGCTGAAGCGGATGCTCACCAAGCTTCTGCTGTCGCCGACCCAGATGGTGCTGCTCGATATGGAGGCGGGGGTCGAGCATCTGGGCCGGGGAACCATCGCCGGGGTAGACCGGCTGCTGGTGGTGGTGATCCCTTCCAAATCAAGTGTCCGTACCGCCCTCAAGGTCAAGAAGTTGGCCGAGGATGTGGGGATCGCCAACATCGCCTTTGTCGGCAACCTGGTGCAGGGAGCCGAGGACGAAGCCTTTCTGGTCGAGGCCCTGGGGCAGGCGCCCATCGCCTTTTTCCCGGATGCCGCCGGTGTCCGCAAGACCGAGCGGTCCGGCGAGCCGATCATCAATGCCGCCGCCGAGGTGGCGGCGGCGACCGAAACCCTTGCCGCCCGCCTCTTGGCCGGGTAGGGGGCGGCCTCAGCCGAAGCAGAGGCCGCAATCCGGGCAGGTGTTGGTGCTGGTCTGGAAGGAGAAGCCGCAGGCCGGGCAGGTCGCCTGGCCTGCATCGGCGTTGAAGACCCCGTCGACGAGGTCCGCGCCGTGGTCGGCCAGCGCCGTCATCCTCTGGTGTTCGGCCTGGATGATGGCGAAGGCGTCGGCGGCGTCCTCACGGCGCACCTGCAGGAAGAAATTCGAGGGGCAGCAGTTTTTGCCGCAGTTCCGCTCGTCGCCGACCAGCAACGTGCCGATCCGCTCCGCGTTGAGCAACGTCTCAAGATGCCGCATGTCTTTGAGCGGCCCCCCCTGGATGTTCACCAGTTCATCGTCGGCGGTGAGATCGCCCTTGCGCTTCGCCCGTTTTTCAGATCTGCTTTCATGCATGGCCAGAAATTGCGCTCCACTGATCAGCGTCGTGCCGCACACCCCGCACTGGCTGATGTCGGGCCGGTATTCGTCGCGGCATTGGGGGCAGTATTTCAGTTCCGGATCAATCATCTGTCTTCCTTCCTGTGCTGTTAGAGAATAAATCGACTCAGGTCTTCATCGGCGGCGATGTCGGCCAGTTGTTTTTTGACATAGTCGCCGCTCACCGTGAAACCGCCGTTTTCCTTGTCCGGGGCCTCGAACGAGAGCTCTTCCAGTAACCGTTCCATGATCGTATGGAGCCTGCGGGCGCCGATGTTTTCGGTCTTGCGATTGACGGTGGCGGCGATGGCGGCCATCTCCCGCAGCGCCTCTTCCTCGAAATTGAGATCGATGCCTTCGGTGGCCAGCAGGGCGGTGTATTGACGGGTCAGGGCGTTTTGCGGCTCGGTGAGGATGCGGTAGAATTCCTCCTTGCCCAGGGGGTCGAGTTCGACCCGGATCGGGAAGCGGCCCTGCAACTCCGGGACCAGATCGCTTGGCTTGCTAAGGTGGAAGGCGCCGCTGGCGATGAACAGGATATGGTCTGTCTTGACCATCCCGTATTTGGTGGGGACTGTTGCGCCTTCCACGATGGGGAGCAGGTCCCGCTGCACCCCTTCCCGCGATACCTCCGGGCCGTGCCCGCCGCCGCCTTGGCGGGAGGCGATCTTGTCGATCTCGTCGAGGAAGACGATGCCGGTCTGCTCGGTGCGCTGGATGGCGAGTTTCTTGACCTTCTCCATGTCGATGAGCTTTTCCGCCTCCTGCTTGCGCAGGGCTTCCAGCGCCTCCCGTACCTTGAGCCGCTTCTGCTGCCGCTTGCTCGGAAAGATCTTGCCGAACATGTCCTTGAGGCTGTTCTCCATCCCTTCGATGCCGGTGGCCGAGAGGATTTCCACCGCAGGCGAGGAGGAGGCAAGCTCCATCTCCAACTCCACCTCCCGGTCGTCGAGCTTGCCCTCCCGCAGCATCGCCCGGAATTTCTCCCTGGTCGAGGAGCCGGTGTCCGGAGGCGGATTGCCGTCGGCCGGGTTGAAGCCGAGCGGGGTGGGGAGCGGCGGCACCAGCAGATCGAGAATC
>JAOUHH010000296.1 GCA_029865195.1 Desulfobulbaceae bacterium | reverse complement strand
CGAGGCCCTGCAGAGCGCGGCCGCCGACCTCAACGTCACGGCGCCGGTCTCCTTCCGGGTCAACCCGGACGTCGACCCCAAGACCCACGCCTACATCTCCACCGGCCTGGCCAAGAACAAGTTCGGTATCGCCATCGAGCAGGCGCTGGCCGTCTACCAGCGGGCCTGTCAGATGCCGAACATCGAGGTCAAGGGGGTCAGTTGCCATATCGGCTCCCAGCTCACCCAGGTCGGCCCCTTTGTCGAGTCGCTGCGCAAGGTGAAGCACTTCATCGCCCGCCTGGCCGAGAACAACATCCGGATCAGCCATCTCGATCTCGGTGGCGGCCTGGGAATCACCTACGACCAGGAGGAACCGCCCCACCCGGACGCCTACGCCGAGGCGATCAAGGCGGAACTGGGCGACCTGAACTGCACCTTGATCCTGGAACCGGGACGGGTTATAGTGGGAAACGCCGGAATTCTGGTTTCCAGGATTCTTTACACCAAGACCAATATCGCCAAGAAATTCATGATCGTCGACGCGGGGATGAACGATCTGGCCCGACCGAGCCTGTACGGCGCCTATCATGCCATCCTGCCGGTGAACGAACAGCGGACGGGCAGGGTTGTCGCCGACGTGGTCGGCCCCATCTGTGAAACCGGCGATTTTCTTGCCAAGGAAAAAGAGGTGCCGGACTGCGAGCCGGGCGACCTGCTGGCGGTGATGAGCGCCGGTGCCTATGGTTTTTCCATGGCCTCCAACTACAACACCCGCCCCCGGGTGGCCGAGGTGCTGGCCAAGGACGACGGCTACCATCTCATCCGCCATCGGGAGACATACAGCGACCTGATCCGGGGTGAAGAACTCCCAGACTTTTTGAAGTAAGACCGACACCATGCGCTTCCCGATCCCTTTTACCAAAATGAGCGGCAGCGGTAACGATTTCATCGTTATCGACCACCGCGAGCCCTTTCTCGACCGCGAGCGTCTGGCATCCTTCGCCAAGGCGGTCTGCCGACGCAAGTTCTCCGTCGGCGCCGACGGCCTGATCCTGATCGAGACCGACAGCGAGGCGGATTTTGCCTGGACCTTCCTGAACGCCGACGGCAGCGTGGCCGAGATGTGCGGCAACGGCGCCCGCTGCGCGGCGCGTTTCGCCTATCTGAACGGGATCGCCCCGGCCAGCATGCGGTTCAAGACCCTGGCCGGGATCATCGCCGCGGAGATCATCGGCGACAACGTCAAGCTGCGGATGACCGCACCCAATGCCCTCGAACTGGGCAAGAGGCTCGCGGTGGCCGGCAACGACCTGGAGATCCACAGCCTCAACACGGGCGTTCCGCACGCGGTGGTCTTCAGCGACAACGCGAGCAAGGTGCCGGTGTTCGACTGGGGCCGCGCCATCCGACGGCACGCGCATTTCCAGCCCGCCGGCACCAACGCCAATTTCGCCCAGGTGCTGGGCCCGCAAGAACTGCATGTCCGCACCTATGAACGCGGCGTGGAAGACGAAACCATGGCCTGCGGCACCGGCGCGGTGGCCGCGGCGATTATCGCCGCCCTGACCGGCCGGGTCTCGCCGCCGGTGAAGGTGATCACCTCGGGCGGCGAGCCGCTGGTGATCCACTTTGCCATGCCAGACGCAGGCCAACCGGTGCGCGAGGTCTACCTCGAAGGCGCGGCCCGCGTTATCTACCAGGGGCAACTGCACCAGGAAGCGATCGCGGGCTGACAGAAAACCGTTAACGAAAACACCACAACCTTTTGATGCATTTTTTGCGGAGGATAGAGATATGAACAAGTTTCGCGGCGCCTTTGTCGCCATCGTTACCCCCATGACCGACGGCAAGATCGATGAGCAGGGTCTGCGCGACCTGATCGAGTTCCAGATCAAGGGCGGCACCCACGGCATCGTTCCGTGCGGCACCACCGGCGAGTCGGCCACCATGACCCACGAGGAACACCACCGGGTGGTGGAACTGACCATCAAGGCGGTCAACGGCCGGGTGCCGGTGCTGGCCGGAACCGGCTCCAACTCCACCGCCGAATCCATCGAGCTCACCCGTCACGCCAAGCAGGCCGGCGCCGACGGTGCCCTGATGATCACCCCTTACTACAACAAGCCCTCCCAGGAAGGACTGTTCCAGCACTTCAAGGCGGTGGCCGAAGCGGTTGACATCCCCATCATCCTCTACAACGTGCCGAGCCGGACCAGCGTCAACATGCTGCCCGAGACCGTGGCCCGCCTTGCCGCGATCAAGAACATCGTCGGCATCAAGGAGGCAACCGGCAGCCTGGCCCAGATCGCCGAGGTGATCCGCCTCTGCCCGGCCGATTTTGCGGTCATGTCCGGCGACGACCCCACCTGCATGGCCACCGTCGCCATCGGCGGCACCGGCGTCATCTCGGTAACCTCCAACGTCGCCCCCGCCGAAATGGCGCAGATGCTGGACGCGGCCCTGGCCGGTGACTTCGCCAAGGCCCGCACCCTCCACTACAAGCTCTTCCCGCTGATGCAGGCGATGTTCTACGACACCAACCCGGTGCCGGCCAAGGCCACCCTGGCGATGATGGGCAAGATCAAATCCGATCAGGTGCGTCTGCCCATGGCCGGCTTGAGCGACGCCGTGCGCGACAAGCTGAAGAAAGCGATCACCGCCTACGGCCTTATCTAAATCACTCCTCCGCAGGCGCAGAGAGCAGCCACGCGGAGACAAGCAACTGTGCAAAAGGAGTCAACAATGACCAGGGTCATTATCGCCGGCGCCGCTGGACGCATGGGCCGCCGGATCGGCTATATGGTAAACCAGAACCCGGAACTCACCGTGGCCGCGGGCTTCGAGCGGACAGGATCGCCGGAGATCGGCAAGGACATGGGTGAACTGGGCGGTTACGGCACCACCGGCATCACCGTGGTGGAAGGGCTTG
>JAOUHH010000074.1 GCA_029865195.1 Desulfobulbaceae bacterium | reverse complement strand
GCCCTCGACCCGTACGGCGGCGCGCTCACCGGCATCGTCGGCGTCAACCGCGACCCCTTCGGCACCGGCATGGGCGCGAAGCTCGTCGCCAACACCGACGTCTTCTGCTTCGCCTCGCCCTTTTACGACAAACCGTTGCCGGCGCGCCTGCTGCATCCGAAACGGATCTTCGAGGGCGTCCGCACCGGCGTCGAGCACGGCGGCAACAAGAGCGGCATCCCCACCGTCAACGGCTCCATCGTCTTTGACGACCGTTTCGCCGGCAAGCCCCTGGTCTTCTGCGGCACCGTCGGCCTGATGCCCGCCCTCCACCACGGCAAGCCCTCCGAGAACAAGAAGGCGATGCCCGGCGACATCATCGTCATGACCGGCGGCCGCATCGGCAAGGACGGCATCCACGGCGCCACCTTCTCCTCCGAGGAGTTGCATGAAGGCTCGCCGGCCACCGCCGTCCAGATCGGCGACCCGATAACCCAGAAAAAGATGTTCGACTGCCTGCTCAAGGCCCGCGACCGCAACCTCTACCGCTGCATCACCGACAACGGCGCCGGCGGCCTCTCCTCGTCGGTGGGCGAGATGGCCGAGGACACCGGCGGCTTCGAGCTCCATCTCGACCGCGCGCCGCTGAAGTATGCCGGCTTGCAGCCCTGGGAGATCTTCATCTCCGAGGCCCAGGAGCGGATGACCCTGGCCATCCCGCCCGAGAAGCTCGACGAGTTTATGGCCCTCTGCGCCAAGATGGAGGTGGAGGCGACGGTACTCGGCACCTACACCGATTCCGGCAAGTTCCACATCCTCTACAACGGCAAGACCATCTCCTATCTCGACATGGCCTTCATCCACGAAGGCCTGCCGCCCATGCAGATGGTGGCCAGGTGGGTTCCGCCCAGCCACCCCGAGGTGCAACCGGGCAAAGGGCGCGATCTCGGCCAGGACCTGAAAACGCTGCTCGCCAGCCTCAACATCTGCAGCAAGGAGTATGTGGTCCGCCAGTACGACCACGAGGTGCAGGGCGGCAGCGTGGTGAAGCCGCTCACCGGCGTTGCCAACGACGGCCCCAGCGACGCGGCGGTGATCCGGCCGATCCTCGACTCCTTCGAGGGGTTGGTCGTCTCCCACGGCATCTGCCCGCGCTACTCCGACATCGACGCCTACCACATGGCCGCCTGCGCCGTGGACGAGGCAGTGCGGAACGCCATCTGCGTCGGCGCGAGCCTCGAGGTGATGGCCGGCCTCGACAACTTCTGCTGGTGCGACCCGATCCTCTCCGAGAAGACCCCGGACGGCCCCTACAAGCTGGCCCAGCTGGTCCGCGCCAACCGGGCGCTGGCCCACTACGCCAAGGCGTACGGGGTGCCCTGCATATCCGGCAAGGACTCGATGAAAAACGACTACCAGGTGGGCGACACCAAGATCTCCATCCCGCCCACCCTGCTCTTCTCGGTGATGGCCAAGATCGACGACATCCGCAAGGCGGTGACCATGGACGCCAAGCGGGCCAACGACCTGGTGTACGTGCTGGGCGTCACCCGCGATGAACTGGGCGCCTCCGAATACGCGACCCTGCTCGGCGCGGTGGGCAACAAGGTGCCGCAGGTGCGCGAGGCTGAATCCCTGCCCCGCTACCGGGCGGTTGCCCAGGCGATCAAGGACGGCCTCATCGCCTCCTGCCACGACTGCTCCGACGGCGGTCTGGCCGTCGCGCTCGCCGAAACCGCCTTTGCCGGCGGCTTCGGGATCAGCGTAGATCTCGGCAAGGTGCCGGCCGAGGGGGTCGACAACGACCAGAGCATGCTCTTCTCCGAATCGCAAAGCCGGTTCGTGGTCACCGTGGCCCCGGACAAGGCCACGGCCTTCGAGACGGCCATGGGCAACACCGGCTGGGCGCGGGTCGGCACGGTTACCGCCGAGCAGGCCTTTGTCGCCACCGGCCTTGCCGGCGGCACGGTGATCAACGAGTCGCTCACCGCGCTCAAGGCAAGCTGGCAGCAGACCCTCAACTTCTAAATCCCACGCCGCAACGCGCGGAGAGGGCGCATGCAACCGAAGAAAGGCATCCGCATCAAGGAAATCAGGGAGGGCGACAACGTCGACGACCTGTTTCTGGTCAAGGCGATGAGCCGGGCCGAAACCCGGACCGGCTCGCCCTACCTCACCATCACCGTCATGGACGCCAGCGGCGAGATGGCGGGCCGGGTCTGGGACAACGCCGACCAGCTGATGGAAGCCTGCCCGGCGGGCGGCATTGTCCGCCTCAGCGGGCAGGCGCAGTCCTTCAAGAACGTCCTGCAACTCAAAATCAACAACCTGACCGCCATCCCGGCGAGTACCATCGATATCGCCGACTTCCTCCCCTCGGCGCCCGGCGATCCGGGCGCCATGGCTGCCGAGCTGCGCAAGCTCGTCAAGAGCGTCGACAACCCGTTCCTGCGCGAACTACTGCTCGCCTTCTTCCAGAACCGGAAATTCTTCGAACGGTTCAAGAAAGCGCCTGCCGCCAAGAACATGCACCACGCCTATATCGGCGGGCTGCTGGAACATACCCTGGCGGTGGCGCGGCTCGTCGACGTCGTCTGCCCCCTCTACCCGGCCATCGACCGGTCGCTGCTGATGGCCGGGGCCATGCTCCACGATATCGGCAAGGTGAAGGAATTCTCCTTTGCCACCCATCCCTTTGATTATTCCGACGAGGGCCGCCTGATGGGCCACATGACCCTGGGGGTGGAGATGGTCCAGAAACGGATCAACGCGGTCCTCCACTTCCCGCCGGCGCTCGCCGTCCGGCTCAAGCACCTAATCCTGAGCCACCACGGCCGCCACGAGTTCGGCTCGCCCGCGGTGCCGATGATGCTGGAGGCCTTTGTCCTCAACTTTCTCGACGACCTCGACTCCAAGATCAACTATGTCAACCGGGTGAGCGATCAAGTCGAATCGGCAGAGTACCACTGGACCGACTACCAGCGGACCATGGAACGATTCCTCTATGTCCGAAACACCCCCGGTCACCTGCCTGCCGCCATGCAGCCGGCGACAGACAACGGCGAGCCGGAGATCGACCCCCGGCAGCGCAACCTCTGGGAACCATGATCAGCGCCCCGTCCGCCACCGCCATCAGCAGCGGCCAGCCCAAGGCCGCAACGCTACTGGCCCGTTCCGCCGGCAGCGACAAGATCGCCCACGCCTATCTCTTTCGCGGCCCGGACGGGGTCGGCAAGCGGGAAGCGGCAATCGCCTTTGCCGCCCGGCTCAACTGCGACTTTCTGGAAAACGGTGCCGCCTGCGGCCGCTGCCCCTCCTGCCGCAAGCTCTTTGCCGGCAACCACCCGGACTTCATCCACATCGAGCCGGACGGGGCAGCGATCAAGATCAGCCAGATCCGGGAGCTAAAAAAGGCCCTCACCTTCCCGCCGCTTGAGGCGCGCCACCGGGTGGCGCTGCTCGCGGACGTACACACCATGCGCCGGGAAGCGGCCAACAGCATGCTCAAAACCCTGGAAGAGCCGCCCGCCGACACCATCCTCATCCTCACCGGCGACGAGGCGGGGGGGATACTGCCCACCATCCTCTCCCGCTGCCAGGTCATCCCCTTCTTCGCCCTGCCGTACGAACATGTCGCCGCCACCCTGGTCCGCGAGGAGGAGATCGACGGGGAGGAGGCGGCCGCCCTGGCTGCGGCCGCCGAGGGCAGCCTCGGCCGGGCCCGCATGCTCCACAAGAGCGGGCTTCTCGCCCAGCGCCGATTGATCGTCGAGGCCCTGCTCAGGTATCCGGCCGCCGCCCCCGAGGCGGTTGAGCCGCTCCTCAACCTGGCGGAGGAGAGCGGCGGTCTCAAGGAGACCTTGCCGGAGCTCCTCGACCTGCTCCGGCTCTGGTTCCGGGATCTGATCGTGACCGCAATCGGCGGCCCCGCCGGCCTGATCAGCAGCCGTGACCTGCAACCGCTCCTCGCCGCGGCCCTGCAACGGTGGTCCCTGCCCGAGCTCATCGACCGATTCGACCTCCTCGCGGAGGCGGAAAAACAGCTTTCCCGCAACTGCAACCGCGCCCTGGTCTGCGAAGTGCTTTTCTTTGCGCTCCTTTGATGGTATGTTGACCGTTTAATGAAGGCGGCTCACCGCAACGATTGCCCCCAGACCAGCAAACCACCGGGTGAAAATGAACTCCCACAGCGACACACACAACCAATCCGGCACCGGCCCGCAGGAAGCGACGGTACCGGCCGAGATCTTCCATTATCAGATCCGGTCCCGGCCCGGTAGCCAGCTCGCCGCGGCCACGGCAGCCATCGCCGACCTGAAGGCCAGCGAACCGGTCATCATCAACACCGACCACGGCCCGGAAACGGTGACGATTGTCGGCGCCGGCTTCAAATGGCCTGCCGAGCAGCAGCAAAAAAACCTGCCGGCGATCAAGATCCTCCGCCGCGCCAATCAGGACGAGATTGAGAAATTCGCCCGCCTCCTCGAGCGGGAAGAGGAAGCCTTTACCATCTGTCAAAACCAGATCGCCCACCTCAATCTGGACATGAAACTGATCATGGTGGAGCGCTACTCCAACGGCAGCAAGATCATCTTCTATTTCACCGCCGAGAACCGGGTGGATTTCCGGGAGCTGGTCAAGGAACTGGTGCAGGAGTTCCGCACCCGGGTCGAGATGCGGCAGATCGGCGTCCGCCACGAGACCAAACTGATCGGCGGCCTCGGCTGCTGCGGGCGGGAGCTCTGCTGCGCGTCGTACATCACCAAGTTTGCGCCGGTGTCGATCAAGATGGCCAAGGAGCAGGACGTGCCGCTCAACCCGGCCAAGATCTCCGGCATCTGCAACCGCCTCCTCTGCTGCCTGACCTACGAGTACGACTCCTACCGGCAGATCCGGAAGATGATGCCGCGCCCCGGCAAGACCATCCAACTGCATGATCAGACCGTCAAGGTCCTGCAATGCAACGTGCTGCAGGAAACCGTCACCGTCGCCCCCGCCAATGACCGGGACAAGGCGCAGGTGCTGACCCGCAGCGAATGGGAACAGGCCAAACCGACCCAACCGCCACCTCCGCCGAAACCGAAGAAAAGCAAAAAATGAGTCTCTACATAACCACCCCGATATTTTACGTGAACGCACAGCCCCACCTGGGCCATGCCTATTCGGCGATCATCGCCGACACCGTCTGTCGCTACCACCGGCTGGCTGGCGACACGGTCCGCTTCCAGACCGGCACCGACGAGCATGGCGAAAAGATCGTCGAGGCGGCCGAACAGAACGGACTTTCCCCCAAGGAGTATGTCGACCGGATCAGCGCGCTGTTCCGCGAGGCCTGGCCGGGGCTTGCCATCGAGCCGGACAACTTCATCCGCACCACCGACCCCGTCCACATCAAAACGGTGCAGGACATCCTGCAGAAGGTCTACGACCAGGGCGACATCTACTTCAGCGAGTATTCCGGCCTCTACTGCAAGGGCTGCGAGCGGTTCCTCACCGAAAAGGAGCTGGTGGACGGCAACTGCCCCGATCACCAGAAACCGCCCGCGAAGGTCACCGAGCAGAACTATTTCTTCCGGATGAGCAAGTACCAGCAGTGGCTCATCGACCATATCAAGGCGAACCCGGAGTTCATCACCCCGGAGCGCTACAAAAACGAGATGCTCTCCTTCCTCGCAGAACCCCTGGAGGATCTCTGCATCTCGCGGCCCACCAGCCGCCTCACCTGGGGCATCCCGCTCCCCTTTGACGGGAAGTTCGTCACCTATGTCTGGTTCGACGCCCTGATCAACTACCTCACCGGCATCGGCTATCCTGACGCTCCAGGCTTTGCCGAACAGTGGGCGGCGGCCGAACACGTCATCGCCAAGGATATCCTCAAGCCCCACGGCATCTTCTGGCCCACCATGCTGCAAGCGATGGGGCTGCCGCCCTACCGGAAGCTGCATG
This sequence comes from Desulfobulbaceae bacterium, assembly GCA_029865195.1. Taxonomy (GTDB): domain Bacteria; phylum Desulfobacterota; class Desulfobulbia; order Desulfobulbales; family UBA5123; genus UBA5123. The sequence continues at coordinate 4,418 of JAOUHH010000074.1, read as the reverse complement.
TCCACGGCTACTGGAACGTCAACGACACCAAGATGAGCAAGAGCATCGGCAACGTGGTGCGGCCGGCCGAGATGGTCGAGGCGTTCGGGGCCGACACCGTCCGCTACTTCCTGCTCCGCGAGATGTCCTTCGGCCTCGATGCGTCCTTCAGCAACGAGGCGATCATCGCCCGGCAGAACTCCGATCTCGCCAACGATCTCGGTAACCTGTTCAGCCGCTCGCTGACCATGGTAGGCAAATTCGCCGCAAACCAGGTGCCCCGGCCGGGAACCAACAACGACAAGGACAACGAGCTGATCGACGCGGCCGCCAGGATGGTCACCGAGTTCCAGAGCCAGATGGCGCAATTCGCCTTCCACCGGGCGCTCCAGGCGGTGTGGGAGGTGATCGGCCGCGCCAACCGCTATATCGTCGAGAACGCGCCCTGGGATCTCGCCAAGGACCCGGCCAACGGCGAGCGGCTGGCCACGGTGCTCTACAACCTGCTCGAAAGCCTGCGGCTGATCGGGCTCTGCATCCAGCCGGTGATGCCGACCACGGCACAAAAGATGGCCGCCTCCCTTGGCGTCGCCTGCCCGGCCACCTTCAGCGAACACGGCCAATGGGGCGGCATGCGGCCGGGAACCGCGGTCACCACCCCGGACGCGCTCTTCCCGCGTCTTGAAAAGGAAAAGAAGGGTGCCCCCCAGCAACCACAGCCGAAAAAAGAACCAAAAGCCAAGGAGGCCGCAAAGGAGTCGCAAGCGGCCGAGACCGCGGATCTCATCGATTTCGCCGATTTCCAGAAGATCGACCTGCGGGTGGCCGAGGTGATCGCGGCGGAGCGGATCAAGAAATCGGATCGCCTCCTCAAGCTCACCGTCCTCGCCCCCGAGGAACGGACCATCGTCTCCGGCATCGCCGAGCACTACACCCCCGAGGAGATGGTGGGCAAGCAGGTGATCATCGTCGCCAACCTGAAACCGGCCAAACTGATGGGCACCGCCTCGCACGGGATGGTGCTCGCGGCCAAGGACGGCAAGACCCTGGTCCTTTCCGGGCTAAGCGGCGCCGTGCCGCCGGGGAGCAAGGTATCATGACCCGCATCGCCTCCAGCAAGGATTCCGCGCTCTTTTTCGCCGATCTTGAACAGCAGGCCAACCGCTACCCGGTGCGCAGCGTCAAGCTCACCGCCAGGGACCGCTCGCTGCTCGGCCTCTTCCTGATGCACGCCGATGCCGAGGCCACCGAGGTGGAAGCGGCCCTGACCCGCCTTGCCGGCTCCCTGAACGGCAAAAACGGTTCCGACCCCGCCAGCGCCGCCGATGCCGGCGGCATGCCGGGGCCAAGCCAGCTCAAGAAGATTCTCCGCGCCGAACTCGACCGGGTGCAACTGACCCGACTGCCCTGCTCGATGATCCTGCTGGCCGCGACCAACGAAGCCCCGCCGGCGAAAATCACCGAGGCGATCAAGGAATGTCTCCACCACGTGGATATCCTGGTCCCGCGCAACAACCACGAATTCGCGGCCATCCTGCCCGGCACCAACCTCGGCAAGGCGATCCTGCGGGCCAAGACCATCCGCAACGCCGCCATGGCCGCCGGCATCGAGACCCGCATGGGCATCGCGCTCTGTTACGCCAACGACCGCTTCTCCCCGGACAACCTCCTTGCCCAGGCCGAGGCGGAACTTGCCCGCACCCGTCAACCGGGCGCGGAGCCTATCTGTCATGTTTCCGGGATTCGGGCGGAAGACGCCTGTCAGGTCTCCGTGGAGGAACGTGCGCAACTTTTCGGTTTTCTGGTAAAGGACACCAACTGACATGAACAAGACAGCAGACACCAAACCGACAATCATCTGTATCAGCAGCGGCAAGGGCGGCGTCGGCAAGACCTCGTTCTCCGTGAACATGGCCGCGGCCCTGTCGCAACGGGGCAAGCGGGTACTGCTCATCGACGGCGACCTGGGGCTGGCCAACGTTGACGTGGTGCTGGGGATCAATGTCCGCCACAACCTGCGGGAAACCATTGAGGAGGGCAAGAACCCGGCCGACATCCTGGTGGAGGTGGCGCCCGGCTTCTATGTGTTGCCGGCAAGCTCCGGGGTGCCGGAGATGGCCAACCTCTCCTACGAGGAGCAGATCTTCCTCACCAACACCCTTGAGGAGATGATCGGCCGCTTCGATTACGTGCTCATCGACACCGCCGCCGGCATCGGCGACTCGGTCCTCTGGTTCAACAACTGGGCGCGGACCAACATCGTGGTGCTGTCGCCGGACCCGACCTCGATGACCGACGCCTACGCCCTGATGAAGGTGCTCAACTCCCGCTACGACCGCAAGGAATTCCACCTGATGGTGAACAGCGCCCAGACCAAGAAGGAAGGCGAATCGGTGTTCAACAACATGAGCCTGGTGCTGCAGAATTTCCTGAAAATCACCCCCAGCCAACTCGGCATCATGCCGCTTGACAGCCATGTCGCCAAGGCCATCCGGACCCAGAAACCGTTTTACCTTGCCTTTCCGGAAAGCAAGGCCAGCAAGGCCATCTCCCAGATGGCTTCCGCCCTGATCGCCATGTAACGACCTGCCTTTTTTGACACTATCGGCACGCGTCCGCCTGCCGTGAATTTTATAAGAACGAGGAACATCATGTTTGTCATCGGTAACTTTATCGGCGCCCTCGCCACCCTGATCGATTTCGTACTCACCGCCTATATGTGGATCATCATCGGCCGCGCCCTGATCTCCTGGGTGAACCCCGACCCGTACAACCCCATCGTCAGATTCCTGCGCGAGGTGACCGACCCGGTTTTGCGCCGCATCAACCGCTTTGTGCCGCTGGCGGCCGGCGGCATCGATTTCTCGCCGATGCTGCTCATCGCCGCCATCATCTTCCTGCGCGGCTTTTTGGTGCCAACCCTGCAACGGTTTGCCATGAGCCTCGGCTAAGCCGAGCGAAACCGCCTCCGGCATAAAATCTGGCAAACAACAACCACTGCAAGGAGCCGACCATGCCCCTGACCCCGCAAGAGATCCAAACCCAGGAATTTCATGTTCGTTTTCGCGGCTTTGATGTCGAGGAAGTCGACGGCTTTCTGGCCAAGGTCGCCGATGAAGTTCTCTCCCTCATCGAGCAGAACAAAAACCTCACCGCGCAGGTGGAGTCCCTGACCCGGGAGATGGCCGACTACCAGAGCAAGGGAAAGGCTTTCCAGCACGCCATTCTTTCCGCCCAGCAGATCGCCGACGACCTCATGGAAAAGAGCAGGAACGAGGCGGAGCAGCTGCTTGCCGACGCCCACGGCGAGGCGGACGAAATCCGGGAGGCCGCCAACACCGAGGTTGCCGCCCTGGAACGCGAGGTAGACCGCCTGGAAAGCCTCCGGGCGGAAATCAAGAGCGAACTGCAACGGATGCTGCACGGCTATCTCGGGATGGTCGACGCGCCGCCTGCCGCGCCGGGCCGCAACGAACCCGCACCGCCCAAGAAGCCGACACCGGCACGGAAGGAAGCCGAGCAGGAAGACGATCTCTCCGACCTCTACCAGAAGATCGATCTGCCGGCCGGCAACCTCGACACCCTGGCCGCCGCGGAATCCGCATTCGCCGAAGATATGATGCAGGAGCCACGGGAACCGCGGGTGACCGATGAGGACGACGCGCCCTATGCCGGGATCCCCGATCTGGACGGCGAGGTTATTTTCAGCCTGGAAGACCCCCTGGACGCCAACGAACCCTCGGTGAACTACGAGGACCTGACCACCAAGGGCGACCGCTAACGCCCCCGACATGGAATACCTCACGGCAGGGAATGACGGCGCGCCGCTCCTCACCGTTTACGTGCAGCCCAAGGCGTCGCACAACAAGATCGCCGGCCTCCACGGCGATGCGGTCAAGCTGATGATCACCGCCCCGCCGGTGGACGGGCAGGCCAACAAGGCGGTGATCAACTACATCGCCAAACTCTTCCGCATCCCCAAATCGCAGGTGACCCTGCAGAGCGGCCAACAAAGCCGCACCAAGCGGCTGCGGCTTGAAGGAGTAAACCTGCGCGAGGCTGAGGCAATCCTCAACCAGACGCTGCCATAGCACAAAAATCCTGAGCAACGGGCCTGCGAACACCGCCATGGCAACCACCAGAATCGGCATCCTTTCCGACACCCATCTCGACGCGGTTTCCGACTCTTTTCAAGAGGTGGTTGAGGCCTGCTTTGCCGACGTGTCGATGATTATGCATGCCGGCGACCTTACCAGCCTGGCGGTGCTTGACGTCTTTGCCGGCAAGGAGGTGCATGCCGTGCACGGCAACATGTGCGCGCACCAGACCTGCCAGGCCCTGCCAACCCACAAGACCATCGCCGTGGGCGGCTTCACCATCGGTCTGGTCCACCGGGTGGGCAACTCCTACGACTTCGAAGAGCGCCTGATCGAGCTCTT
>JAOUHH010000073.1 GCA_029865195.1 Desulfobulbaceae bacterium | reverse complement strand
GAGAAAGGGCGATGCGGGATTGCGGATTCGGCTGAACAAGGCGGTAGCCGAACTGCTTGAATCTCGCGAATACAAGAATATTTACACCAAGTGGTATGGCGTTCGGCAGCGTGGGGAGATCAGCAAAAACGTTTTTTATTTTCTCGGCCTCTTGGTCGTTGTTGGCGCAATTATCGCCGCGTTATGGCGCTATCGCACGATAGTCACCCTTAACGGTGAATTGGCAAGCGCGGTCGAAAAACAGGAAAAGACGGCACTCCGTTTGCACCAGGCGATGTTCGCTCTTGAAAAGGTGGGGGAAGCGGTTTTCTGGATCGAGCTGAGCGGGCGCTTTTTTTATGTGAATGAAGCGGCCATGCACCGGCTTGGCTATACATGGCATGAATTAACGCAGATGTCTGTATGGGATATCGATCCGGACTACACTGAGGAAATCTGGCCGGAATTCATTGACCATCTCAAGGTTGGCGTGTCGATGACCTTCCAGACACGCCATCGCACGAAAAATGGGACGATTTTCCCGGTAGAGATCAAATCGCAGTATCTGGTTTATGAGGAAAAGATGTTTATCTGCGCCTTCGCGCAGGACATTACGGAGCGGTTGGCGACTGAGAAATCCCTGGCGGAAAGTGAATTGCGGCAACGGGCAATCCTCGAAAATGTTGCCGATAGCATTGTCACCATCGATCAACTGGGGATCATAGAAACCTTCAACCCCGCCGCAGAACGCGCGTTCGGCTACCGTGCCTCGGAGGTCATCGGCAAGAATGTCAGTATCCTGATGCCGGAACCAGAGTGCCACTGCCATGATCAATATCTCGCCCGTTATTTGGCTGGAGAGTCACGGAAGACACTCTGCGGAGGGCCGCGCGAGACCGTAGCCAAACGTAAGGATAACAGTATTTTCCCTATTGATCTGTCGGTAAGCGAGATGATGCTTGATGGGAAGAGGATCTTCATCGGGGTGATTCTTGATATTTCCGATCGCAAGCAGAGCGAGGAAAAGATCATCCGCCAAAAATCGGAACTTGAGGCGGCCAGGCAGGCCGAGGACTTGAAATCAAAATTTTTGGCCATTGTCAGCCATGAATTGCGGACGCCGTTGACACCGATTATCGGATTTGCAGAAAAGATCATCAAAAAACAGCCACCCATTGACAAGGTTACACTTTATGCCGAGCACATTTGTCAAAATGCCAAGCATCTGCAAGAAATTATCAATGATCTTCTTGATTTCAGCAGGATCGAGTCAGGTAGAATGCCTCTTGATATCAAACCGGTGGCACTCTCAACGGTTTTTGATCAACTCCATTCAAGCATCATTCATTTGGTTGAAACCAAAAATTTACAGTTAAAGCTTGAAATACAGCCAGAAATTTCATTGGTGGCTGTTGATGTCCTTCGTTTGAAGCAAATTTTGTTCAACCTTGTTTCCAATGCGGTCAAATTTACCCCTGTAGGTGGTCTGATAGCCATTTCGGCGCGTATGGACGGCGAGATGGTGTTGATTGTGGTGCGAGATACCGGTCAAGGCATCTCCGCCACCGATCAATTGGTGATTTTTGATCATTTCGTGCAGGTGCAAAGGCAGCAAAATGAGCAGCAGGGAACAGGTTTGGGGCTAGCCATCGCCAAAAAACTGGTTGAACTCCATAGCGGTAAGATTTGGGTTGAAAGCAAGCCGGGGCAGGGGACAGCTTTCTTTTTTACTCTTCCTACTTAGGGGTGGTTGCACATGGGTGACGATAAAGGGATCATTTTGGTAGTTGATGACAACGATTCAACACGACTGCTAGTAGAAGACACGTTGGAGGAGGAGGGATATCAGATATATACGGCAGAAAATGGTCAGGATGGCCTGGCCATGGCCCATCAATACCATCCGGATGTCATTGTGTTGGATGTCATGATGCCTGGGCTAAATGGGTACGAGGTGTGCCGAAAAATTAGGAATGATCGGCATCTTGCCGATACACGGGTGATCATGTTGACGGCGCGCGCTTTCGCTGATGACCGCTTACGCGGGTTGCAGGATGCCGGTGCCGACGACTACCTGACAAAACCATTCAGCAACGATGAGTTGGTTGCGCGGATAGAAAAATTATGGCGGCGAAAAAAAGAGAAGGAGGTTCTTGAAAAGACCATTTCGCGAGCTGAGCATGATGCTGAAATCGGGATTCTGGCTGCAGGTGTTGCCCATGATTTTAATAATATCCTGGCCGGTTTGATGACCCATGTAGTGCTGAAGGCAGCCATGGAGTCGATCTGGAATGGTTTGAACGATGAGCAGCAAAAATCGATGGCGAGGGATTTTGACGACATTCGGATGATCTGTGACGGTATGCAGGTGTCGGTGACCACCGGAGAAACGATTTGCCGGAATCTGATGTCTTTTGCCCGAGGTGGTGTGGATAACAGCAGGAGGAGGCAACCCTTCAATACCCTGTTTGAAGTCCCGTTGGGGATCTTTGAACGCAAAATACGCAGCAACGGCATTGAACTGGTGATGGATATAGCCGATGAGCCGATTTTGGTAGATTGCAATTTCTCCGGAATGCAGCGGGTAGCTCTTAATTTGATCACCAATGCCGTCCACGCCATGAATGAAAGTGAGATCAGGAAGCTCACTCTACGATTATGGCGGGAGGGGAGTGAAGCGAAGTTTTCGGTCGGTGACACGGGTATCGGCCTGAAGCCGGAAATACGTGAGAAGATATTCGAACGCCATTTCACCACCAAGGGTGAGCATGGTTCGGGTATCGGTCTCGCGACGGTTAAAAAAATAATCGATGCGCATAATGGTTTGATCACGCTTGAGAGCGAAGAGGGGAAAGGGGCGATCTTTACCGTCGCTTTGCCGCTTGGCAATACATGAGATTAACGGAGGAAATGACGATGTCGAAAATAAGAAATATGCCGATTCTGGTTGTGGACGACGAGCTGGCGATTCGCCAATATCATGTCGCTTCGCTGAGAACGGATTTTGAGAATATTCTGCAAGCTGACAACGGCCTTGACGCCTGGGAGATATTTGAAAAAACCGCAGAAATCCCCTTGGTGATCACCGATATCGAAATGCCGGGAAAAGATGGGATATGGCTTTTGAATAAAATTCGGGAAACCAGGCCAGCGACCCAGATCATCATCGTCTCCGGCCTCACCGGTAACAGCGTTTCGATCCATTCGACCCGCGGCAATATATCCTACTTGCCGAAGCCTGTGGCCCAAATCTATGTGCGTCTCGGTGCTAAGGCGGCTTATGATCGTTACCGCGAGGCCTTGTGGATTGAAAAAATGAAGCAGCTCGCCACCGCCGGGAGGAATGACCTAAGCTGTGAATCGGTTATGCGGTGCATGGAAGAAGGGCCGTGGCATGACCACAACTGATTTGTATAGCGGATTCGAGAGATATAGCCGTATTCACCATCAATCAGCAGGCAGGACCAAATGACCGCGACCGGTAAGGTATTGATCGTAGATGATGATCCTATGCAACGGCTTTTCGTGCGGAGGTTACTTGAAAAAAGTTACGAGGTGGAGGAAGCCGACAACGGGGAGCGGGCGCTGGCGATCTTGCCGGTTTACCGCCCGAGTGTAGTGCTGATGGACATAGATATGCCGCAAATGGACGGGCTGTCAACCTGTGAGCGCCTCAGGGCCAACCCGTCGCTGGGGTTTGTCAAGGTTATCATTATTTCCGGTCGCGTTACCCTGCAGGATCGTATTCGCGGGTATGATGTGGGGGCCGATGATTATTTGCCAAAACCGGTGAATGAGGCGGAATTGTTGGCCAAGGTCGGGATCATGATGCGATTGAAGCATGCCGAGGAGATTGATCAGTTGAAGTCAACGGTTCTGGGACTCATGTCTCACGAGACCGCCACCCCACTGAACGGAATCATGCTGGCCGGCGATATGTTGCAAGACAAATGCGGTGACAATCCGGACGTGTTGCGGCTTGTCGAAATAATTCGACAGTCAGGGAAGCGACTGTGTGTGTTTGTAGACAAGGCAAAACTTTTGTCGCAACTGAAGTCCGGCGTGGAACCAAGACTGATAACCGGTCTGCTAGCCACGCAGTTGCAGAAGGCGGTGGACAAGGGGGTTGAGGCAACGGGCAACAAAAATATCAGTTTCTCAGTGGATGCCCCGGAGGATTTGGAGTTGGCCGCAGATTGGCAACTGATGGAAAAAGTCTTTGATATCATGATAGAAAACGCGGTGAAATTTTCGACCAACGAAGGCGAGATACGGGTGACAGCCGAGAAGGAAGGCGATAACTGCAAGATAGAGATCATCGATAGAGGCAAGGGGCTCGATCCCCTTTGGATTGACTCTGTCTTTAACGAGTTCGCAATCCAGGACCTCATGCGGCACCAACAAGGGACCGGTCTCAGCCTGGCGATTGCCATGCAGATCGTAATGCTGCATGGCGGCATGGTCAAGGCCGCTAACGGAGAAGCAGGGGGGGCTGTATTTACCATAACATTACCCCTGCGCACAGGAATGCAAGAAAGGAGCACGATGGTGGTAGGGGGCAATACGCTTTCTGCTGGCTCAAACGTTTGAGCTGGAAGCCGCCGGCTGGAATATCGCCGGCCTGGGAATCATTCGTTTGGTGGATATTTGTTGAGTTTGCGTTGCAGGGTGCGACGGTGCAGGCCGAGTTTCTTGGCGGCGGCGGAGATATTGCCCTTGCAATCGTGAAGCACACGGTTGATGTGCTCCCACTCAAGGCGGGCAAGGGAGGGGGCGGCGAAATCTTCTTCTGCCATATTGGGTGATTCGCCATCCTTGGCAAAGGCGTTGAGGATGCCATCCACGTCCGCCGGTTTGGGCAGATAGTAAACCGCCCCCAGTTTGGTGGCCTCGGTGGCGGTGGCGATGGAGCCATAGCCGGTGAGGACGACGATTTTGAGCGACGGATGTATCTTCTTGGCGTCACCGATGAGCTCCAGGCCACTTTTGCCGGGCATTTTGAGATCTACCACCGCCATCATCGGCCGGTGTTGTTTAATGGCGGCAATCGCTTCATCGTAATCAGCGGCGGTGAAGACGGTGAAACCTCTCTTGGTGAAGGCCCGCGCCAGCCGGTTTCTGAAGATTTCTTCGTCGTCAACCAGAATGATCGTGTTTTCCATGATGAATCTAGGTTCTGTCCTGTTAAGTAAGGGGTCGGTTGAAGTAAGTGTTACAACGTCACGCTTCCGCTGGGGCGGCAATCTTCGCAAGGGCGAGAGAGAGGGTTGCTGTTGTGCCCTTGCCGGGTTCTGATTGTAAGGTGATACTCCCCCCGAATCGTTCCGCCACGGTTTTGGCCAGAAAAAGTCCCAACCCCATACCTTTCCCGGGAGGTTTGGTGGTGAAGAAGGGATCGGTTGCCAGGGTCAGGCATTCCTCGCCCATGCCATGTCCATTATCCTCTATCTCAAAATAGAGGTAATTGTTGTCCTGCCGACAGTGCATGCTGATCAAGGGGTTTTTGTCGGAAGCGTCGAGGCTGTTTTTTATCAGCCCCTTGATGATACGACTAACGGTACGGAATGGCAACCGTACCCTGCTCAGTTGTGCATCGTTGATGATACGGATTTGCTCAGGGGCAAGGGGCAGTTCTTCAATGGCTGCCGCCAGAAGTTTGGCTGGCGTCACCGTTTCATACTCCTCCCCCAGCGGTTCGCCGGCGTCCGCGGCCATTTGACTTAATATTGCCCGGCAACGTTCAACCTGATTCTGGATGAGATTCAGATCATCGATCAGTTCCGGATCGCCGTTTGCCTTTTTCAGGGTGTGTAACATCTCGCCGGAGGCAACGGCGATTACCGCAAGCGGGGTGGAGAATTCGTGAGCGGCTCCCGCCGCGAGGGTAGCCAGTGAGGCGAGTCTTTCGCTTTTATGCTTTTCCTGTTGCAGGGCCGCTATCTTATCTTGATGTCGCTCCAGCTCTTTTCTGGTCTTGCCGACAAAAAAGACAATAAAGCAAGCGGTAATGGAGAAGGCAAACCACATCCCATGCGGATGAAGCGTCGTCTCGTGACCCCGCTCCAGGAGTGTAAGCAGGCGGCCTTCGGAGAATAAGCGTGGAATGTTGAAAAGGGCGTTGTGCACCCTGAGAAAAAGGCCAGCGTTTTTAGGAAAAAAGAATATAGCCGCGCAGATGATGGAAAAGAAGGTTAAGGCCCATTGGCAGGGCGCGCGCATCAGTATGGCCCCCAACGCAATGTGGACAAGGTAGAGAAAGGTGAAAGGGTTCAGTGGTCCGCCGGTGTGATAGAGAAGACCGGTAAGCAGAATGACATCGATAAACATGATCAGGGAGAACAGAACCTGCGGAACCATGCTTTGGTGGCGGATTATATAATAGCAAAGCAGATTGCTGACGATGATGATGAGAAAAATGCTCGAAATGATCAGCGTGGGCAGCTTGATACCATAAAAAAAATGAACGAAGGCGACCAACGTCACCTGGCAGGCCAAGGCGCCCCATCGCAGGTTGAGCAGCCAGGCAAAAACGATCTTGGATGGCGGCGCGGTGGCAAATGGTGGCGGTTGCATCGAAGGAGATGGTTTGGGCAAGGTAATGTTCTTCCTATCGGTGAGTTTGTTTCAACCCTGTCAACGAATTAAAAATTTCCGTTGCATCAGTAGCACTTATGTAACCTGCTGTATAGATAGGATTTTATTGACGTATGTTGTCGAGAATCTAAATTAATTACCATAGAATCTGGGGGTGGGCATCCCCTTTTTTGCATATATCGAAAACGTAAATAATGGCTGTCAGTATTTGGCAAAAAAATTTATGACAGGTTGAGTATTTTATTTATTGCTGAAATGCTTATTGGTGGGTAAGCTTTGTTTACGTGAGCAGGGGGTGTGTTTGCTGGAGCCATAAACTGGGGAGTGTGATGACAACCACGTCAGCAATAAGCTTAGCTGAAGTTTACCGCTTTCTTGCGCATGCCATGCAGTATCCCGAACGTAGTTGGTTTGGTGAGGATTTCCTGTCTCTTTTTTGCACCTTCCTCGATGAATTAGGCTGGGATGCTGATCGTGCCGCTCTTGCTTTTCCGAAGCAACTTTCGTCCAAAGATATTGAGTTGTTGCAGGTGGATTACACCCGCCTTTTCATCAACTCCGTTCCCCATGTTCTGGCCCCACCCTACGGATCGTTTTATCTCGCTGGTGGTGGCATCCTCTATGGTGCCTCTGCAGAAAAAACCAGAAATTTTTATCGTGAGCATGGTTTTGATCTGGCTCTTGCTTCGGACATTCCCGACAGTTTGACCAATGAATTGCAATTTTTGTCTTTTTTGCGGGAACTGGGGGAGGAAAACGTAGAGCTTGAGTTTACCCGGACGCACTTTCGTCCTTGGTTTTGCAAGTTCAGCACAATTGTACAAAGGGAGGCCAACACTCCTTACTATAAGGCAGTGGTGAAAATGATCGACTTTTTTACTATGGAGGATGAATGATGGCATTAACCTTGACGCGGCGGAAATTTTTACAAACCGCTTCCCTTGCTGCGGCATCAATTCCGCTTTCAAAAGTGACGGCAGGCGCTCAACCCGGCGTGGTGAAAAAATCGTATCCCGCTCCGGGCAGTTTCACCGGCACCGAATCGAAGCCCAGCGTCTGTGAAATGTGTTTCTGGCGATGCCAGATCGTCGGCAAGGTGCGGGATGGGCGGCTGGTGAAACTTGAAGGCAACCCGAAGAGCGTCGATAACGGCAAGAGTATCTGCGCCCGTGGCAATGCGGGGGTGCAGCTCCTTTACGACCCTGATCGCTTGAAATACCCGCTCAAGAACATCGGTGAGCGCGGCAAGCCGGTATGGAAGCGGATTTCTTGGGAAGAAGCGCTGGATGAGTGCGCTACCCGACTCAAGGCGGCCCAGAAAAACCACGGACCCCATTCACTTGCGATATTCCCCCATGGTGCATCGGCCAAATATCCCATGCAGTTTTTCGAAATGACCGGCACCGAGAATGTCAGCGAGGCCTCTTTTTTTCAATGTCGCGGCATTCGGGACATGGGGTATGTCTCCACCTTTGGTTTCGCGCCGGGGGAAAACGTTGACATGGCTCATGCCAAGGCGATGCTGCTGATCGGCACCCATATTGGCGAAAATATTCATGTCTCCCATGTGAAGAGCTACCTGAAGGGGTTGGCCAACGGCGCCAAGCTCATCGTTGTCGATCCGCGTTTTTCCGCTGCCGCCTCCAAGGCGGACATCTGGGTGAAGATCAAGCCCGGCACCGATACCGCTTTCATGATGGCGATCATGAATTATCTGGTCGTCAACAATAAATATGACAAAGCGTTCGTGGAGGGCAGTTGCGAGGGGTTCGACGCCTTCCGGGAGGGGATTGCCCACGCCACCCTGGAATGGGCGGCGAAGATCTGCGATCTTGCGGTCGCACAAATCAAGGAAGTAGCAGAACTGCTTGCCGCCAACGCCCCCAATGTATCCATTCATCCTGGCCGGCATGTGAGCTGGCACGGCAATGATTTCCAAAGGATGCGGGCGCACGCCTGCCTCACCGCCATCCTCGGCGCCTATGCGGTGCCGGGCGGCTTGATCAAACCTTCTTCCGGCATCAAGCTCGGCAAGGTTGGCTGGCCAAAGGGCGAACATGACGAGGAGTTCAGCCTGACCGGCAGTCACAAGTTCAAGCCGCCGGGAATGCCCACCGAGAACATCAAGAAGGCGATGCTGGAAGGAAAACCATACCCCATCAAGGCTTGTGTTTGCTGGGGGCAGAACCCTATTCAGACCATCCCCGGCCAGCAGGCAACCATTCAGGCGCTCAAGAAGATGGATTTCGTCATGGTCGTCGATGTGATGCCCACCGACATCACCATGTACGCCGATATCCTGCTGCCGGAAGGAAGCTATCTGGAACGGTATGATTATATAAAGAATGGCCTTGCCGGATGGCAGCCGGGTTCCGACACCGCGGTGGGGTACATTGCCCCCCGGATGCCGGTGGTCGAACCGATGTTTGAACGTCGCGACCAGGTCTGGATTACCAACCAACTGGCGATCCGGATGGGCTATGGCGACAAGATCCCGGTCCAATCTCTGCCCGAGATGATGGACCAGATGTTGGCGCCGGCCGGTTTGTCCATTGCCAAGATGCAGGCCATGGGCGGTATCCATACCCAGCCCGCTAAAGCACCCTATGCCCCTGCCGGGATCAAGGAGCATGCCTTTAAAACCGATTCCGGCAAGATCGAACTCTATTCGGAGGTGTTGAGCGATGCCGGGTTCCCAGCCGTGCCGACCTTCCTGCCCGTCGAAGAGGTTCCCGAAGGCTTTGCCCGTCTGGTCTACGGGCGTTCGCCGGTCCACACCTTCAACCGGAGCCAGAACAACCGGTGGCTGCATCATGAAATCCCCGAAAATCCGCTGTGGATCAACGAGGAGTGCGGCAAGAAGATGGGGCTCAAGACCGGTGACCGTGTTCACTGCGAAAATCAGGATGGCATCCGTTCCCGCACCGACACCGTGGTGATGTTGACACCTGGGATCCGCAGAGACACCGTTTATATGGCTCATGGCTATGGGACCATGAACACGGCAATGACCGTTGCCAAGGATCAGGGTGTCGATGATACCTCGTTGATCAGCAAGGTTGTCGTTGATCCTGAAACCGGCGCGCATGGAATGCGGAATAACTTCGTTCGCCTGATCAAGAACGGAAAGACCCTCAATATTCCGTCCTGATTCTGACCAGATCGGCGTGATTGTGATTACGTCGTCGTCATTTACTGTTTGGAGGTATAACCTTGACCCAATATGCGATGATCATAGATCTTGAAAGATGCGTCGGTTGTCATGCCTGCGCCATTGCCTGCAAGGCCGAATGGGAGGTGCCCGCCGACAAGGGGAGGAACTGGCTGCGCCGACTGGGGCCGACCGAAACCCCGTACGGGCTCTCCTATACGTACTATCCCGGGCTTTGCAACCATTGCGACGAACCGGCCTGTGTAACCGTCTGTCCGGCGGATCCTGTCGAGAAAACATTCAAGGATGCCAAATCCGGCAAGAGCAAGACCATGCAGGTTGCCGCCACCTGGAAAGATCCATTCAACGGCACCGTACAGATCGACAAGGAGCGATGTCTCGGGTGTGGTGCATGTGCCGATGCCTGTCCGTATGCTGCGCGCTATGTCAACGAGGAAGGCGATGAACCCAAGGCCGATAAGTGTACGTTCTGCATGGAGCGGGTGGAAAAGGGCCTGGAGCCCGCCTGCGTTCAGACCTGTATCGCCAATGCCCGTATTTTTGGCACCGTCGATGATCCGGAGGTTGCGAAATATCTCAAGAAGGGTGCGGTGCGACTTGAATCAGCCAATGTTAAGATCGGCCCCAATGTACGCTATTCAGGCAACAAGCGGGATATC
>JAOUHH010000295.1 GCA_029865195.1 Desulfobulbaceae bacterium | reverse complement strand
TTCTCGGCCAGGCGGGCGATGAAGTGCTTCACCTTGCGCAGCGACTCGACAAAGGGGCCGACCTGGGTGAGCTGGGAGCCGATATGGCAACTGACCCCCTTGACCTCGATGTTCGGCATCTGGCAGGCCCGCTGGTAGACGGCCAGGGCCTGTTCGATGGCGATGCCGAACTTGTTCTTGGCCAGGCCGGTGGAGATGTAGGCGTGGGTCTTGGGGTCGACGTCCGGGTTGACCCGGAAGGAGACCGGCGCCGTGACGTTGAGGTCGGCGGCCGCGCTCTGCAGGGCCTCGAGCTCCTGCTCCGACTCGACGTTGAACATCAGGATGCCGGCGTGGAGGGCCTGGCGCAGCTCTTCTTCTGTTTTGCCCACCCCGGAGTAGACGATTTTCTTGGGGTCCACCCCGGCCTTGAGGGCCCGGAACAGTTCGCCGCCGGAAACGATATCGGCGCCGCCGCCCAGGGAGGAGAAGAGGCGGAGGATGGCGATGTTGGAGCACGATTTGACCGCGAAGCAGGTGATGTGCGGGATCCCGGCAAAGGCCTGGTCAAAGGCCTTGAAATGCTGGCTCAGGGTGGCATGGCTGTAGAGGTAGAAGGGGGTGCCCACCTCCCTGGCGATGGCTTCGATGTCTGCGGCTTCGGCGTGCAGCCGGCCGTTGCGGTATTGGAAATGATGCATGGTGCGTTCCGTTTATGGTGAAAGGATCAGTTCTGCTTCGTTGAATCGCCCGCTCTCGTTGGCTGGCTCGGCAGTGTCGTATGCGGAAACCGAATAGTACCAGGTGCCGGCGGTGATGGGCCTGGTGTCCAGGAACATCAACACCCCGCCCTTGACCTTGCCGACCAGGATCGGCTTGGCCTCGTCGCCGCGGCGGCGGTAGATCTGATAACCGGCAAGATCCGGCTCCGTGGCTTGCTGCCAGAGGACCTTGACCCCCTGCGGCGTCCGTACCGCGGTCACGCCCCGTGGTGGAGCCGGCGGGGTAAGGTCGCGTGGCCGTCCCTGCGCCGGGCTGCTCATCATCCCTACCGTGTCCTTGCCCCTCGCCTGGATCTTGTAGAAATAGAGGGTGTCGTTCTGCACCGTGTCGTCGGTGTAGGTGGTTGCCGCCAGCGGTGGGCCGAGGGGGGTGAATTCGGACCCGGCCACGCTTCGGAAGATCTGGAACGTGAGCGCGCCCGTAAACGGCGTGCCGTCGATGAGGGTGGTGGGCGGCTGCCAGGAAAGGGTTATCCGCCGGTCCGCGGCCGCCGCGGTGAGGTCGGAGGGCGGTGAGAGCAGGGTGTTCCAGACAAAGGAATCGATGTTGGAGTCGTCGCTGACGTTGTACCAGCCAAGCCGGGTGCGGACCTTGTAGATATAACGGAAGCCAGGCCGTAACACCGCTTCCCGGTACCGGATGGTGGAGCCCGGCTGGATCTCATCCGGGGTGAACTTGATCGGGCGGCCGAAATGGATCGGGCAGCCCTCGCAGTAGTCGCTCTCCTCCACTACCGCCCGCAGCAGCTCAAAACTGGCGATCTTGTCGAGCTTCTCTCCCTGCACGGTCCGGCTCGGGGCGGTCCAGATGAGGGTGACGCCATTTTCGTCCAGCTGGTGACGCAGATCGGCAACCGGCGAGGGATGCACGGTTTCCGGCGGTACCGGCGCGGTTTTGCGGCCGCAGCCGGCCATCGCCAGCAGCAGGACGAGCAGCGGCAGGGCTGCAAGGATGGCTGCTGGGCGTTTCATGGGGTACACCCCAGTCGCCGTTCCGCCTCGGCCAGGGCCTCGCTTACCCGTTCCAGGCCGGTGCCGCCCGCTGAAAGACGGCTGTTGACGGAACCCGCAACGGTGAGCAGCGGAAAGACATCCTCGTCGATGCGGTCGGAGAATTGCCGCAGCTCCTCGATGGCAAGCTCCGGCAGCTCCTTGTTCCGTTCGATGCAGTAGGCCACGGTGCGGCCGACGATGGCGTGCGCCTCCCGGAAGGGGATGTTCTTCCTGACCAGGTAGTCGGCGAGATCGGTGGCGGTCATGTAGCCGCCGCGGGTGCAGTCGAGCAGCCGCTCCTGGTTGAAGGAGAGGTTGGCCATCAGCTCGGCGGCGATGGTCACCGAGCGGCTGACGGTGTCGACGGTGTCGAAGATCGGTTCCTTGTCTTCCTGCAGGTCGCGGTTGTAGGTGAGCGGCAAACCTTTGAGGATGGTGATGAGCGCCATCAGGTTGCCCACCACCCGGCCGGATTTGCCCCGGATCAGCTCCGGGATGTCGGGGTTCTTCTTCTGCGGCATGATCGAGCTGCCGGTGCAGTAGGCGTCGGCCAGGCGGACGAAGCGGAACTCCTCGCTGGACCAGAGGACCAGTTCCTCGGACAACCGGCTCAGATGGAGCTGGATAAGGGTGGCGGTGGCGAGAAACTCCACCGCGAAGTCGCGGTCGCCCACCGTATCCATGGAGTTGGCGGTGACGGCCGGGAAGTTGAGCTCCCTGGCGACAAACTCGCGGTCGATGGGCAGGCCGGTGCCGGCCAGCGCCGCCGCACCCAGGGGCAGGACGTTGATCCTTTTCAGGCCGTCGACGAGGCGGTCCCGGTCGCGGCCGAACATCTCATAGTAGGCGAGCAGATGGTGGGAAACCAGCACCGGCTGGGCGCGCTGCAGATGGGTGTAGCCGGGCATGATCGCGCCCAGGTTCTGCCGCGCCTGCTTGACAAAGGCCTTTTGCAGATCGGTGAGGAGGGCGATCAGCCGCTCGCTTTCCTCGCGCAGGTAGAGCCTGATGTCGAGGGCCACCTGGTCGTTGCGGCTGCGGGCGGTGTGCAGCTTGGCGCCGGCCGGGCCGATCTTTTCAACCAGGGTCTTCTCGATGTTCATGTGGATGTCTTCGAGCTCGGGCCGGAAGACAAAGGTGCCGCCGGTGATCTCCGTCTCGATCTCGTCCAGACCCTTCAGGATCAGGTCGCGTTCGT
>JAOUHH010000294.1 GCA_029865195.1 Desulfobulbaceae bacterium | reverse complement strand
CACAGGCACAGGTTGTCAAGCCGGAAACGCCCAAGGCCAACATGCTCAGCCGCCTCAAGGAACGTCTGAGCATGAGCCGCTCCTCCTTTATCGAGAGGGTCGACTCACTTTTTCTGGGCAAAAAGGTCATCGATGACGATCTGCTCGACGAACTCGAAGAGATCCTGATTACCGCCGACCTTGGCGTCTCGACCACCCGCAGCCTCATCGACACTGCCCGTGCCAAGGTGAGCCGGAAGGAACTGGGCGACCCGCAGGCGTTGAAGGAGGCGCTCCGGCGGCAACTCCTCGATTACATCCTGAACTCGGAAAAACCGGCCGAGATGGTCATGCCCGCCTCCGGTCCCTTCGTCATCATGGTGGTGGGCGTCAACGGGGTTGGCAAAACCACCACCATCGGCAAGATGGCCCACAAGTTCGTCCAATCCGGCCAGAAGGTACTCCTGGTGGCGGCGGACACCTTCCGGGCGGCGGCGGTGGAACAGCTGCAGATCTGGGGAAAGCGGATCAACGCCGAGGTGATCGCCCAGCAGACCGGCGCCGACCCCTCCTCGGTGGTTTTCGACGGCCTTGAGGCGGCGAAGGCGAAGAAATATGATGTCATCATCGTCGATACCGCTGGCCGCCTGCACACCAAGATCAACCTGATGGAGGAGCTTAAAAAGATCAAACGGGTGATGGACAAGAAGATTCCCGGCGCCCCGCATGAGGTACTGCTCGTCATCGACGCCACCACCGGCCAGAACGGCATCTCCCAGGCCCGCCTGTTCAACGAGGCGGTGGAGATAACCGGGCTGGCCCTGACCAAGCTCGACGGCACCGCCAAGGGCGGCATCGTCGTCAACATCTGCCACGAATTCAATATCCCCATCCGCTTCATCGGCATCGGTGAACAGATGGATGATCTGCGCGATTTCAACGCCGACGAGTTCGTGGAGGCCTTCTTCGCTTCAGGGGAGTAACCCCTCCGGACTACCACCATGCAATACCAGTATCGCTACCATCAACAACCCGGCTGCGGCGGCTGCCTCCTCTATTTCGTGCTCCTGCTGCTGCTCTTCGGCGGCGCGCCGCTGCTCCTGAACGTGGTCGGCTTCCTGCTCTTCTCCGGCCTCTTCACGATCATGATGCTGGCCATCGCCTTCTGGGGCTTCACCCTCTATATCCGCAAGAAGGTCAGCGCCTACGAGCATTCACAGACCGAAACCCACAACGTCTTCGTCTTTCTGCTGGTCAACATCCTCATCCGGATCGCCAAGATGGACGGGGTGGTCACCCGCGATGAAATCAACACCATCAACAACTTCTTTCAGCAGCACCTCCGTTACGACTACAGCCAGATGCAATGGGTCAAGGAGCTGATCAAGGAGGCGCAGGCATCAGACGCCACCCTCGAGGATCTCCTTGTCGAGTTTCGCGGCCGATTCGGCTACGAGCACCGACTCATCCTCCTGGAACTGATCTATCAGGTCACCTTCACCAATCACACCGTTTCGCAGGAGGAGATGGAACTCCTCGACCGGATCGGCTCCTTCCTTGGCATCTCCGCCTTCGACCATCAATCGGTGAGGGCCCGGAACCGATACCGCCGGCAACAGACGGCCAATGTCGACGAAACCCATTACCGGGTTCTCGGCTTGAGCCCCGGCGCCACCGCCGCCGAGGTCAAGAAGGCCTACCGAACCTTGAGCATGCAGTACCACCCCGACAAGGCCGCGCATCTCGGCGAGGAGTTCAGGTCCGCGGCCGAGGAAAAGATGAAAGAGATCAACATGGCCTACCAGCATCTGCAACGAAAGCTGAACAACGGCTGATCCCCACAACCGGAGCCGAAATCACCGCATGCCACCGGAATCCGCCGCCAGCGAAGATGGCCAGATCGTCGTCCTCGAGCCGTACTTCGGCGGCTCCCACCGCAACTTTCTGGAGGGGATGCGGAAGCATCTCAACACCCCCTGCCGGATGCTGACCCTGCCCGCGCACGGCTGGAAATGGCGGATGCGGCTTGCCGCCCCCTGGCTTGCCGAGGAGATCCGGCGCACCATGCCCGCGCCCGCCAGCGGCAATTGCTGCCTGCTCTGCTCGACCTTTGTCGATGTCGCAACCCTGCGCGGCCTGCTCCCCAAGGCCTGGCAGGGGATCACGATCGCGACCTATTTCCATGAAAACCAGTTCGCCTATCCGGTCCGCCAGGAAGACCCACGCGATCTGCATTTCGCCGTCACCAATCTCACCACCGCAATCGCCTCGGACCGCCTGGCCTTCAACTCCGCCTACAACCTCGAAACCTTCCTGGACGGCTGTCAAACCATGCTGCCCAAGGCACCCGACATGCCCTTTCCGGACCTGGAAAGGCGCATCCGCGACAAGAGCATCATCCTGCCGCCGCCGCTTGATTTCAGCGACCTGGACACACAGCCTCCGCGGGAGGGAAACGCATCCGCGCCGGTCATCCTCTGGAATCACCGCTGGGAGCATGACAAAAACCCGGAACGATTCTTCACCGCGCTGTTTGCGCTGGCGCAGCAGGGAGTGGATTTCCGGCTTATCGTCCTCGGCCAGTCCTTCCGGCAGCAGCCGCCGATCTTTGCGGAGGCGCAACAACGGCTGCGAGACCGCATCCTCCACTTCGGTTATGTTCCTTCTCGGGCGGAATATATCGCCTGGCTGCACCGGGCAGACCTGGTCGTCTCCACCGCCAACCACGAATTCTTCGGCCTGTCGGTACTGGAGGCGGTCCGGGCCAGCTGCCGGCCGTTGCTGCCGGCGCGCCTGTCCTATCCTGAACTCTTCCCGAGTGAATTTCTGTATGAGGAGGAATCCTTTACCGAGGCGTTGGCAAAGGGGTTGGGGCAAAAAAGATTGGCTGGAGCAGAGGCGAGGCAACTGACGGAGAGGTTTTCCTGGCCGTCGCTGGCCGGGAAATATCATGCCTGGCTGCTCCCGGAGGGCAACCGCCGGG
>JAOUHH010000293.1 GCA_029865195.1 Desulfobulbaceae bacterium | reverse complement strand
CCAGAGTACGTTCGCTCCCTGTTTGATGATTTTTCCGAGCGGTTCGATCAGCGGCTGCTGGCTGAATTGGAGTATAAGGTGCCGGAGGCCCTGCGATGGATGCTGGATACGTTGCCGGCCGCGCCGGAGCTGTTTGCCAACGTGATAGACCTCGGATGCGGCACCGGCTTGAGCGGGATCACCTTTCGGGATGTTGCCGAACGGATGACCGGCGTGGATCTCTCCACCGGGATGATCGAGGTTGCCGCCAAAAAGGATTTGTACGACCGGCTGGAGACCTGCGACATCAAGGATTTCCTTGCTGAGAGCAACGAGGTGTACGACCTGTTTGTCGCCGCCGATGTGCTGATCTACCTCGGAGATTTGACAAGCTTCTTTGCGGCGGTGAGCGGCAAGGCCGCACCGGGGAGCTATCTGCTCTTCTCAACCGAAAGCTGCGACGCCGAGGATTTTGTTTTGCAGCCGTCGGGGCGTTACGCCCATGCCAGGAGCTATATCGAATCTCTGGCCGCAGCCCATGGATTTGAGGTGGCCGCCTGCATGACGGATGGCATCCGCAAGGAGCGCGGCGAGTGGATCATGGGCGATCTGTTTGCCTTGCGCCTCCCGTAAAATCACTTCCCGAAGCCGCAATGGGGGTAGGTGCACGATTTGCACTGCCGGCAGAGGCCGCCGTGGCCCATGAGCGCCAAGTCCTCGCGACTGATGGCATCACCGGCCAGGATGCGGGGCAGGATGAGATCAAAAACGGTGATCTTGTGGAACATGCCGCAGGCCGGCAGACCCAGCACCGGCACCTTGCCGATGCGGGCAACCATGAACATCGCGCCCGGCAGCACCGGGGTTCCATACACCATGTCGCTGGCGCCGGCCTCGGCGATGCCGGTTCGGGTGACATCGTCCGGGTCCACCGACATGCCGCCGCTGGTGACGATGAGATCGGCCCCTTCGTCTATGCAGGCGCGGATCGCTGCGCTGATCAACCCCACCTCGTCGGGCGCGAACTTCACCGCCACAACCTCCGAGCCGATTTGGGCCAGTTTCTGCCGGAGGACCGGCTCAAAGGCGTCCTTGATCCGGCCGTGGAACACCTCGCTGCCGGTGATCACCAACCCGGCCTTCGCCTTGCGCAGCGGCAACACCTTGAGCAGGCCGTTTCGTGCCGCGGCGATACTAACCGCCTCCTCGACGATGGGCCGCTTGGAAACCAGCGGGATCAAGCGGGTGGCGCCGACCTGATCTCCTTCGGCTACCAAGCCGTTGCTGTGCAGGGTGGCGCACATCACCTCGCCCAGCAGGTTGAAGCGGTAGAGGCCGTCGATATCGATCTTGAGGAGTCCGTCGCGGGCGGCAACCAGGTTCAGTTTCCCCTCGGTGGGCTTGCCGGTGCTCTTGACCCCATCGCCTGCCAGGGCGGCCGCGAGTTTTTCCGCCGCCTCGTTTTCATGGATATCGTCGGGGCCGAGTTCAAGGACATAGATATTCTCCTTGCCCAGCCGTTTCAGGTGATCCACGTCCTCGGGCCGGATGATATGCCCTTTGCGGAACGCACAGCCCTTGAATTCGCCCTTTCTGATCTCGGTGACATCGTGGGGCAGAACCATGCCCACGGCTTTTTCAACCGGAACTGTCTTGCTCATCTGACTCTCCTTCGCAGGCTTAAATAACCTCGTAGTATCGGCCGTCGGCACAGGGGCGGCAGAGGGCTTTGCCGTCGCGCAGCACCTCCCGGCAATCCTGCACCCAGTCGCCGCATGCTTCACATTGCACCCGTTTCATCGGCCGGCCCGGCATGTCCGCTTCCGGGATGGCTATTTTGACATTTTGCACCTTGAAAAGCTCCTCGTCCGGCATGATCCGATACGCTTCCAGTTGTTGCTTGTATTTGTCGCCAATGGCGGGAACGTATTTCTTGGATGTTTCCCGCGCCTCTTCAAGGGCGGTGATCCGTACCGCCTTGTTGGTTTTGAGGTTGACAAAAGTTGCGGCCATGATCCCGTAATCAAGCCACTTCATCGACCGTTTGCCAAGGCTGCAGCCGGTGACCGACTGGATGGCGTCGGTGGCGCAACGGTCGATCTCGACCAGCACGTAAAATTCCTTCCGTTGCGCCTTGGGGTCGTCGATGCCGATGGCGGCAAGGCCGAGCATCGACATCCGCACGCCGATCACCTGGCCCGCGCAGATATGGCCGTGGATTTTGGTGGATCGTTCCAGCAGTACTTCAAAGGATTCCATGGACGGTGCCTCCGTCGTGGTGATTGTGTGAGTGAGTTGCAGCCGTTTGCGGCGAGGGCCTCGAAAAAGTTTATGAGTAGGTAAGCCTCGGCTATTCACTCTAGGATATGTTGTTTTTTTCCGCCACAGAAAGTCGGGGGGATTGGCTGTGGGTTGCTGGTGAAAAAACTGTGCCAGATATGATGGTGCAGTGTAACATGATCGTAATTTAGTACAGACGCAGGAGTCGGGTTTTGGTTGTTGGACAGCCCTTGTGTCAGTTGTGAGCAAGAGTCGCGTTGCGGTTGTAGAGAGTAAGTAAGCCGGCAATGAGCCCGACCATAAAAAGTCATGTTGCCGAAGCAGCGAGAAACCCAAATTCCCTGATATATTTTATTAAGCATAAGGAACAACCAGTGTCAGCACGACCACTTATCCTCGTCACCAACGATGATGGCGTCAATGCGCCGGGGCTGCTTGCCTTGCAAAATGCCATGCAGACCTTAGGCCGGGTGGTGGTGGTGGCTCCTTTGCGTGACAACAGCGCGGTCAGCCATTCGTTGACCATGGATCGGCCTCTGCGGGTGCGGACCATGGCCGAGGATGTCTATGCTATTGATGGCACTCCCACCGACTGCGTGACCATTGCCATTGAGAAAATATTGACCGAAAAACCGGCCCTGGTCGCCTCCGGCATCAACCCCGGCGCCAACTTGGGCGATGATATCAGCTATTCTGGCACCGTCTCC
>JAOUHH010000072.1 GCA_029865195.1 Desulfobulbaceae bacterium | reverse complement strand
CCGGCGGGGGCGGCGCTGTTGAACAGACCCTCCTTGAAACTCACCGAATCCTCTTCCGGCAGCCCCAGGTTCTTCAGGTAATCCACCGTTCCCAGCACCGGTTTGCCGGTTTTCTGCAGCATGTAGGTGAAGGCGTCGGCGAGGAGCGTTTTATCGCCCCGGAAGCGGTTGACCACGTAACCGGCGATGAGATCGCGCTCCCACTGATCGAGCACCTCGATGGTGCCGACAAAAGAGGCGAACACCCCGCCCCGGTCGATGTCGCCGACCAGCAACACCTTGGCGTTGGCCTCGCGGGCCATGGCCATGTTGACGATGTCGTGCGCCTTGAGGTTGACCTCGGCCGGGCTGCCCGCGCCCTCGAGGACCATCACGTCGTTCTCGGCGGCCAGGGATGCATAGGCGTTCAGCGCCGCGGCAAAGGCCGTGGGCTTGTAGCGCACGTAGTCGGCGACACACATATTGCCCACCGGCCGCCCGTTGACGATCACCTGGCTGCCCACGTCCGACGAGGGCTTGAGGAGAATCGGGTTCATCCGCACATCCGGGTCGAGGCGGGCGGCCTGCGCCTGCACCACCTGGGCGCGGCCCATCTCCAGGCCGTCGCGGGTGACAAAGGAGTTCAGCGACATGTTCTGCGCCTTGAACGGCGCGACCCGGTAGCCGTCTTGCAGCAGGATGCGGCAGAGGGCGGCGGTGAGCACGGATTTGCCGGCGTTGGAGCAGGTGCCCTGCAGCATGATCGCCGGGGTGGGATGGTTCTTTGCGTCTGGCAAAACGAAGACTCCGCTGGTGATTGAAGGATGCGACAATATACCGGTTCTCTTGGCCGGTGGCAAACGGTTAGCGCATGGCGGGCCGTGACCCATTTTACTTTATGGCTTCCGGCCGGAATTCTTAATAGAATGATGTTATCGACCGATGAGAAGAAACGGCGGCCGTGTGATCGGCATGCTGCCATGGGGCGGCGGCAAGCGCGGCCCCGTCACCGGAATTTTGGCCTGTCATGATCAAGAAGGTAAAAGTCGAACAGCTTCGCCCCGGCGTTTTTGTCGATCGCTTCGACAGCGGCTGGCTCAGCCATCCCTTTCTCTTCAACCGGAAGCGGATCAAGGACCGGCACGCCATCGACAAGATGAAGGAGTGGGGCGTCGAGCATGTCTATATCGACACCGACCGGGGGTTGGATGTCGAGGATGGGCGGCGCGTGCGGGAGCCGGAACCCGAGTCGGCGGTGGAGATCGATTTTGTCGAGTCCGGCACCGAGGCGGTGGAGCCGCCGCTAATCCATGTCCCCTTCCAGGAGGCGATTGTCGAGGCCAAGGTGGTGCGCAGCAAGGCGCGCCGGGTGATCCACCGGCTGCTCGACGATGCGCGGGGCGGCAACGCCATCGACATCGACGAGGCCCATGATCTGGTAACGGACATGGACAACAGTGTCCGCCGCAACAAGGATGCGCTGCTGTTGTTGATGCAGGTGCGGAACCGGGACGAGTACACCTTCATGCACTCGGTGAGCGTCGGCGCGTTGCTGATCGCCTTCTGCCGCTCCATGGGGCTGGACGGCGAGGCTGCTCGCACCATCGGCCTGGGCGGCCTGCTGCACGATGTCGGCAAGATGGGGGTGCCGCTGGACATCCTCAACAAGCCCGCCTCGCTCACCGAGGCCGAGTTCGCGATCATCAAGCAGCACGCCGTTTATTGTCGTGATATTCTTGAGAAAATGGACAATGTCCCCGAGACCGCGGCCCTCATCGCCCGCCAGCATCACGAACGGTTTGACGGCACCGGCTATCCCTACAACCTGAAGGGCGATGAGATCTCGCCGGCCGCGCAGATGGCGGGCATCGTCGATGTCTTTGACGCCATCACCGCCGACCGCTGTTATCATAACGGCATGGATCAGGTATCGGCGCTGCGTAAGATCTACGGCATGCGGGGCAGCCATTTCAACGAGAAGCTGGTGCAGCGGTTCATCCGCTGTGTCGGCGTCTATCCGCCGGGCACCGTGGTGCGGCTGGCCAGCGGCCGGATCGGGGTGGTGGTGGAAAACACCGACAACCTGCTCAAGCCGTTGGTGCGGGTGGTCTACGACGCCAGTCAGGACTGGGCGATCTCGCCCAGGGACATCAACCTGGCGCGGGAGGACCCGCAGACCGGCGATCGGATCGTCGGCTACGAGTCGCCCCACCGCTGGCGGATCGATCCGTTCAAGGTTCTGGGGGTCGGGGTGAAGCTGCTGTAAGGGGTTCTATGTCCCTTTGGACCACAATTTGAGTCTTTTCTGACATTCATTGTCGGGTAGTCTTGGGTTCAATGCCATAAGTTGAACCAACTTTTTCTGCATTATTTTTTCAGAAAGTAGCCCCCCTGCAACTATTTCATCAAGTACCCAGAGGATGCCATGGACTGTAATTTCCTTTTGTTCGGCAATTCTGCGCAAGGCAGCGTCTCCGGTGAGTAGGGTTGCTGCGATTTTTTTTGCGAGATAGAGGCATGAGCAGTCAGCAATGGAGAGTGATGGGTTCTCAACTTCAATTTGTTGGATATGTTGCAGTTCCTCAAACGTGAACCGCTGACGGGTCAGCAGTCCAATTTCTATGATGCCGGCGATATTTGCCGCATTTTCCTCCTGTATTTCTGCTAATGCCATATCTGTCACCTGAAAGCCGTATTCCATTTGAAAAAATGGATTGATGAGGTCGATTTTCAGTAGATCAATCAGAATATTGGCATCGTTGACCAGGAAGATCATGAGACGATATGGACCTCCTTTTCAAAGTCGGCAAGAGATTTATTTAAGAATTCAGAGGCTTTGCTGAAGCTTATAATTTGCTCGGCGGCGGCGTGGAGTACAAGCTGTTTGAATCGGTTGGCCTTTTCGATACCTGAGTATTGGCCCGGCTCCTCTCTGTGCCAGCCGTGCTTGCTGACATAGATACGGAACGTTTTGAAGGTGTGCTCTGAGATGAGTCCAAGGGTTAAGGCACGGGCCATAATGGCCTGCATGGAGATTCCGTAAATCCCTTTGAGTTTTTTAAGCTCCCATTCGGTGATTTTTTTTCGTTTTCCTCCGAATTCTTCCCTGATGACTTTTTCTGGCAATAAGAGTGCACCGGCAAAAGCGTGGCATAATTTTTCATGATTGCTTTCTTCGCTGCTGGAAAAATCAAGTAGTAGATGGGCTAATTCATGGGCAATGGTAAAGCGCTTGCGAACACAATCACTTTTTTTTGAGACGGCGATTACCGGGATATTCATGCCCTCAGCATAACCGGAAAGTCCGACAAAATCTTGGTTTGCATCCACCTCCAGAATCTTGAAACCGTTGTCCTCCAAGAGTTCGGTCAGTTGTTGGATAGGGGCTTCGCCCAGATTCCAGTTTTGTCTGGTTTCTGCTGCCGCTTGTTCAATATCTTCTTGGCAGCGGATTTTCCGTTTGTAGACAGGTGAGTTGGAAGCGTGAGATATGTTGAGGATTTCTTCGAGTTCAAGATACTTCTGTAGGAATTCCAAAGTTTGGTAGCGGATGCGATCCTCTTCCTTACGACTGAGTTTGGATTTTTTCCTGAAAGCGAGGCCGGAGATATTCAACTTGGAAGTGCGGAAAAAATAATCCACTTTTACATTAAGAGCCTTCGCTAGGGCGAGAAGGACCTCGCTGCTCGGATTGATTTGTCCCTTTTCGTATTTACTGATCGCTTGTTTGCTTACTAGAGAGCCGGTTGCGTTGGAAAGCCCATCCATACTCACCCCAGCCATTTTTCTTGCTGAGTGTAATCTTTGACCAAATTCAGTAATCATCTTTGCACCTCCGCTGGTTGACAAATATCATTTTTATCTATTTTTTGTCAACCAGCAAAAAGGGACTAGTGATTTGGGAACCTAAAACTTGTTACTCGGATAACCAGCACATCATGAAATAAGCGCGGAGTAATCTTTCGGAATGAGTTGCTGCAAGGGTAGGTCTGGCGTGGTGTCTGGCGCAAAAAAAATGAGGAGCGAACTCCGGAGAGGAGATGTTTGGTTGTCGTACACAAAGTGTCTAGCTGCAGGGTGATGTCTATCGAGGGCAGGATTATCTACACGCCGCCGCTTCCGTGAAGAGCAAAAACGGCATCATCCGCGGGTCCGGCAGTGCGGTGCGGTGCCCCATCTCCTGGCGATAGCGGTCGAGGAGCGGCTGCAGGTATGCTTCCGCATCCGGCAGCAGGACATTGCCGGCCAGCATTGTACGGAGCCGGGCGGTAATGGCCTTCGCCATCGCCTCGGGCGCCAGCAGGGGCGCGATGTCGCCCCAGAGCGGCAGCGGCAGGGCGCTGATCTCGAAGCTGCCGGTCCAGAGCTCGTTGGCCGCGCCGGTGAACAGCAGGCTGCCGAGGGTGATGTCGTTAAGGTTGTGGATCTGTCCCTTGCGGGAGAGCCGGGCCGCGAGCTGCTCCCATTCTTCCCGGCACTGCTCCCGGCATTGGGCGAGCAGGGCGGGCAGCGGCGTCAGGAGTCCGATGAGCCGTTCCACCCGTTCCAGGTCGGCGCGGCTGCGGACAAAGTCCTCCTCGGTGGGGCCGTTGCTCTGCGGCCGCATGATGATCGGGGTCTTGGCGGTGAGCAGGTTGATCCGTTCCTGCCAGGGCTCGTCGACGAGGTTCAAGCCCGCCGGCCAGCAGCGCGGCAGCTCGTTGTCGATGAACCCCTGCATCCGGCCGGTCAGGGCCGCGAGGTGGTGGTGGCCGAGCCGGAACAGATTCTCCAGATAGACCTGCCGCAGCGTTTCCGCGCCGCCGGCCTCATCGTCGCCGCTGAACAGCTCCAGCCCCAGATTGATCATCGCCGCCGCCTTGTCTGCGGCCCGCTGCAGGTTGGCCGGGTCGTCGGCATCCAGCCGGTCGGCGATCAGTACCTTGTTGGCCAGCGCCGCCAGCTCCTGCCGCAGGGTCGCCTGATCGGCCGGGTCGTTGATCCGGGCAAGGGCCGCGCCCAGCAGATCGCGCCGTCGGACCACGGCCATGGCGAAGGTCGGGGGGGTGGCGTTTTCCTCGCCGGGCTGGAGAATGGTCTTGTCGCGATTGATCCGGTGGGCGGGCAGCGGATGATAGATGGCAACTGCTTCCTCAAGGTCGGGAATGGCGTGGTCGGCGAGCCTGCCCCGGTGGAAGCGGTAGGCGAGCTCGCCGGTTTCCGTGTCCAGGCCGGCCCGAACCTGATGGAGCAGGGCCAGGTAGAAGTCGTGATGGTTCTCGAACAGGTAGCCGAGGATGTATTTGAGCAGCGGTTCGTGGTTCGGATAGCGGGTTGAAAAGTAATACTGGTTGTCGATGGTCAGCCGGGGCAGCACATCGCTTTCTTCCTGATAGTCGTCCTCATCCTCGATGGTCTCCACCTGATCGATCCATTTCTTGAAGAAAACGACCAGGAATTCAAAATCCACCTGATAGAGCCAGTTGAGCAGCTTGACCTCGTTGGCGGCGATCATCGCCTCGCACCAGGCCAGGGTCTTGCCGGCCAGCAGCTCGTCGCCCTGCCAGCAGTCGACATCGAGCAGATGGGTGAACTGCTCCGGCCGCGCCATGGCCAGCAGCGGCGCGGCGCTGTCGGCGCCCAGCTCCTTGACGAAGAGATGGAAATCCGGCTCGGGGAGTGCTGCGACCACTGCCTCGGCGTCCTCCCGCTCAAGCAGGGCCGCAAGCCGTCTGGGGGCGGGAAGGGTCATCAGGCGACCGGCCATTTCCGCCGGGGGCAGGTTCTTGAGCAGCTTTTCTTCGATGGAGAGAATCTTCGGCATTGGGCACCATTGGCGATTGTGGGGTTATGTTGCGACAGTGGCAACTGTAAGACCGGTTGGGGGAAAAGTCAAAGAGGGACGTGGGGATACCCTTCCCGGCCCCGGTTTCAGGTGCCGGCGGCGTCGGCATCCTCGTCCGTTTCCGCCGGCGCGGTGTCGTTGCCGTTTCGGTCGCTTATTTCATCGCGGTTCATCAGGATTTCCTTCTTGGTGTTCACCCAGAGGATGTTGCCCAGCTCGTCGTAACCGGCAAAGAGTTTTTCCTTCTGGTGCTGCAGCGCCTCGCCGATGAAGCCCAGGATGATCAGGTCGGCGTCCCGCGATTGCCGGCGGATCAACTCCTTGCGCGGCGAGCCGGAGTCGGTGGCCAGGAGTTCGATGTTGCGGGCGGAGATGGGCAGCCGCCCTTCCTTGATCATCAGGTGCAGGTTTTCCTTCTGTTCGTCGATCTCCGCCTCCGGGAAGGCGGCCATCAGCTTGATCTGCCCCCCCTCCCAGTCGGGATGGCCCATGATGATGTAGGCCAGCAGGATCATCAGGCTGGCGTTGTCGTAATCCTCGGGGGTGATCCAGATGTGAATCTCCCGGCGGTAGCCGTAATCGCGGGAGGTGGAGCCGAGGATGCAGACATCGAACCCGGTCGCCAGCAGCATCCGGTAGTTGTCGATGATGTCGGCCAGTTCCTCCTCGCTTTGCCGTGAGAACTCGAAGAGAATGAGGTTGTTTTCCTTGCCGGAGATGCCGGGCAACTGGGCCACCTGGGCCACGGCCGTGGTGTAGGAGGGGCTGATCAGGGTGTCGATGTAGATATTGCTGCGGCTGACGTCGGTGAGGTGCACCAGCCGGTGCATGATCTCGCGGGAGTTGGCCACCGTTTCCTTGGAGAGGTAGCCCGGCAGGTAGTGGATATAGGTGCCGAAGCCGAAACGGTGGGCGATCCAGCGCAGCAGGTTGAAGGAATCCAGCCGCTCGAAGGAGTGGGCGGAGATGCAGACCACCGCCGGCCGCCAGCGCTCCTCGCCGCTCTGCTGCCCGGATTTTTGCAGAAAGATCTGGAGCTGGCGGCTGATCTGGAAGATGGCCCCCTGGAAGATCGCCGCCAGCCCGCGCCGCTCCGGGTTCTGATAGCCGATCCACAGGTAGAGGGCGGTCATCATCAGGATGGAGAGCACCGCGTAGGGCAGGCTCATCTTGAACATCAGCCACAGGCAGGCCACCGCGCCGAAGAGCGAGATATACCACTTGGAACGGAAGGAGGGCCGGTAGGACGGATCGGCGGCGAAATGTTCGAGAAAGGAGATCAGGCAGATGGCGCCATAGGTCACCATGAAGAACATGGAGATGACCTGGGCGACAAAATCCACATCCCCGAGCATGACGAAGACCAGGGCGATGGCAAAGACCACCATGGTGGCGTTGCGGGGTTCCTGGGTGGCGCCGGTGCCGGCGGCAAGCCAGGAGGTGAGGCGGGGTGAGGGGATGATCTTGTCGCCGGCCAGGGCCTGCAGGGTGCGGGGGGCCACCAGGCTTGAGCCGAGGGCCGAGGAGATGGTGGCGCAGGCCAGGCCGATGGGGATGATCGGCCCCCAGAGGGCGATTTTCGCCATCACCAGCTGTTCGCCGGCCAGGGTTTCGGGGCTGGCGGAGATGGCCAGTTTGTAGGCGATGGCGATGTAGACCACCAGCCCGACCAGGGTGGCGCTCATGGTGCCCAGCGGGATCGCCTTGCGGGAATCGCGCAGGTCGCCGGAGAGGCCGACCCCGGCGGTCATGCCGGTAAAGGCCGGGAAGCAGATGGCGAAGACCAGGAAGAAGTTGTCCGGGTCCTTGACCGTTTCGATGAGGTGGTGATAGCTCCCCGGATTTTCCTGATGCCCGGAGCCCAGAAAGAAGAGGGCCAGCGACAGGAAGAGCACCCCGACCACCCCGTAGAGCAGCTTGATGCCGGCGTCGGCCCCCTTCTTGATCACCACCAGGCCGAGCAGGATCACCGCCGGCAGGCTCACTAGCCGCGCATCGCTGATCTCCATGCCGGTGGCGGTGGACAGCCAGGCAAAAACGGGGCGGAAGGCCTCGGCAAAGGCGATGGTGTAAAAGGCGACGCTGATCGCCTGGGAGAGAAAGAGCGAGATGCCGATGGCGGCGCCGGGGATGATGCCGAAGGAGCGGGAGATGATGTAGTACTCGCCGCCGCCCTCCACCTTCTGGTTGGTGGCGATCTCGGCCAGGGCCATGGCGGTGGGGATGGTGACGGCGTGGCCGAGGAGGATGATCGCCAGGGCGCCGAAGAAGCCGATATTGGCCACCGCGTAGCCGAAGCGCAGGAACATGATGGCGCCGAGGATGGTGGAGATGGCGGTGAGGAACACCGCGGCGGTGCCCATGGTGCCGGTGGCTTTCAGTTGGTGGTTCATGTTTTTCTGCCTGACAGTTGGGAGGAATTGTAAAACATTTACGTTGCTTGTAGCTCGGGGTGGGGGTGGCCGTCAATGTATTTTGGCCGGCCGGATGGGAAGGGGGCGAGGATTATGGGGTCTGCGGGCAAGGATTCTATGGTACCCTGTCCGGGATGCGTTTCATATCGTTATGCAGAGCAGCAGTTCCGGCGGGCCTAGAGCGTTTGGCCGTGCCGGAAGCAGCATCGCCTGCTGGTTATTTCCCCTCCTGAAATCCGGCCGCGCGCCGGCCGATGGCAAACGCAATGAGGTGTTTAATGGATGCACTGCAAAATTTTTTGGCTGGTTTTTCCTGGGACGTCATGATCAAGACCGGGTTGCGGGTCACCCTGCTGCTCGTTTTTTCCTGGGTAGCGATGAAGATGCTGCAAAAATCCCTGCAGCGTTTTGAGCAGCATCTGATCAACAAGAGCGAGGCGGAGGGCGAGCCGCCCTCGGAATCGCAGAAGCGGGTGGAAACCATCGTCCGGTTGATCCGGCAGGGGTGCCTGCTTGCCCTGTGGCTCACCGTCGGCCTGGTGATTCTGCAGGAATTCGGGGTCGAGATCGGGCCCATCATCGCCAGCGCCGGCGTCGTTGGCCTGGCGGTGGGTTTCGGCGCGCAGAATCTGGTGCGGGATGTCATCTCCGGCTTTTTCATCATCCTTGAAAACCAGATCCGCGTCGGCGACGTCGCCATCATCAACGGCACCGGCGGGCTGGTCGAAAAGATCAACTTTCGCACCACCGTGCTGCGCGATCTGGGCGGGGTGGTGCATATCTTCCCCAACGGGGCCATCAGCACCTTGAGCAATCTCACCAACGAATGGTCCGCCTATGTTTTCGATATCGGCGTCGCCTACAAGGAGAACACCGACCGGGTCATCGGCATCATGCAGGAGGTCGGCAGGGAGATGCTGGCGGATGAAAAATACGGCACGTTCATGCTTGAGGAGCCGGATATCTTCGGGGTCGACAAGTTTGCCGATTCGGCGGTGATCATCAAGGGCCGAATCAGAACCAACCCGATCCGGCAATGGGAGGTGGGCCGCGAGTATCTGCGCAGAATCAAATACGCCTTTGACGCCAACGGTATCGAAATCCCCTTTCCGCACCAGTCCGTCTATTTTGGCGAGCAGCGCAAGCCGTTCAGCGTGCAGTTGCTGGAAAAACAGCCCGGCCGGGTCGCGGCCGACGTTTGAGCGGGGCCCGGCGATTTTGCGGAATCGCTGGAAAAAAATGTCGAATCTGGGTAAAAGGGGGGCGCTTGGCTGGGATGTTTGCCATGATTCGACCCTCGGCCGCCGGTCGGCGGCAGCAAGGGTTGGTTGTCAATTTTTCTTAATCAAGGGGTACGGTTATGTCTGAGTTCAAGAATGTCACGGTAGTGAAGAAGGCCAATGTTTACTTCGACGGCAAGGTCACCAGCCGCACGGTGGTCTTCCCGGATGGGTCGAAAAAAACGTTGGGGATCATGCTCCCCGGCGAGTACGAGTTCGGCACCGATGCCCCGGAGGTCATGGAGATCATGGCCGGCGAGCTTGAGGTGCTGTTGCCGGGCGAGAATGGCTGGAAGGCAATCAAGGGCGGCGAGTCCTTTGATGTTCCCGGCAAATCCAAATTCGGCCTCAAGATCAAGACCATCACCGATTACTGCTGTTCCTTTATCGCGTAACTCCAGTTAAAAAAAACGTGTCATCGGCCGGGGCTTGCCAGCAAGCCCCGGCTTTTTTTTGCCCGTTTGCCAGCATTGCCGGACGAGGTAAAAGCCTGCGGTGGACGGTTGTCCGGCCGCGCAAGTCGTCATCGCGGCGAGTTCCGCGGCCGTATTGATGTCCGGTTTGGTTTTGGTCATAAGGTATGACAAAACGGATGTTTGGGTAAGTTCAAGAGTAAACAGTGTCCGGTTCTATGTCCGGTTTCTGCCTGAGGCATGAGGCTGGTTGCAGACCCTGTGGCGGCAGAGGGAGCCGTTGGTTTGCGGCAATCGTAGCTGGCGGTAAAACAGCGGTTATGTCGGACATTTAAAAAGACTAAATCTATTCTCTTGTCAGGTCTTAAGCACTCTGCTACGGTTTCAGGAATAACTCGCAAACGCTGGACGGATTTAGGCTCAAATAACTCGATCGCATTATTATCGAGCGCGCGATTTTAATGCGCAGAACAACATTGTCCTGCACATATTGCAGCATAATAATCAGATTCTGGTGTTATTCGCGCACGGAATCGACTGGGACAATAAGAAGCTTATTATTAGGGGCTGTCCTAGATAACTAGCCCATGCTCTTCTTAACTAGTTGTTTTAGCATGTTTA